>JBBIUJ010000066.1:0-16388 GCA_037440345.1 Prolixibacter sp. | reverse complement strand
CGAAGATCAGTACAAAATCCCAATGAAATACTCCTTCGCCAATTATCCTGGGAATCCTAACGGGTCGGATTACAATACGGCAGCCATTTGTTCTGCTGACGGCAGGCACCTGGCTATGATGCCACATCTCGAAAGAGCAATCTATCCTTGGCAATGGGGCTACTACCCTTCCGAACGAAAAGCAGATCAGGTTACTCCCTGGATTGAAGCCTTTGTCAATGCAAGAAGGTGGATTGAAGATTTAAAATAGAAAAAGGGCTTCGCGCCCTTTTTCTATTTTAAATCTTCAGGTTCAAACCCTCTGCTCACGGATCGGTCAAAACATCTTTTCTGCTTTTCAGAATCAACATAACCCACTTCCGTTTCATAGATTTTGGAAAGCAGATAATCCGCCTCCCCTAACCCGTGATCGGATGCCAGGTTAAAATATTCAATCGCCTTTTCAATATCTTTCTCTACCACCTCACCTGTGGTGTAAAATTCAGCCAAACTAATCCAGGAGGCAGCAAAACCATTTTCAGCCGACTTGCGGAATAGTTCCATGGCCGCTTTTTTGTTTTCTTCTACTCCTTCACCGTAGAGCATCATTCCTGCCAAATTGTACTGGGCTTGCGGATAATTTTTATCAGCAGCTTTTTTGAAATAGAAATATGCTTTTTGAAGATTCTTTTCACCCGTTTCACCGAAGTACCACATGACTCCCAAATTGTAGGCACCCAACATGTAACCTGCTTCATCAGCACGCGAGTACCATTTGAAGGCCTCTTGCGGATCGGCCTTTATTCCTTTGCCCTGATGGTATAAATTACCAAGGTTGTTCATGGCCTCGGCAATCCCGCCATTGGCAGCCACTTCATATTGTTCAATAGACTTTCCGGGATCTGCTTCACATCCATTTCCTGTCTCGAACATGACTGCCAGATTGAAGGCCGCTTTTGCATAGCCGGCAGAAGATGCCTGTCTGTACCATCTCAGCGCCTCGCTGGGATTTTTTTCAACCTTCACTCCGTTTTCGAGATAGACCGCCGTCTTAAACATAGCTCCAGGTACCCCCTTCTCGGCAGCTTTCAAATACCACTCATAAGCCTTGTCCTTATCTGACCAGTAAGTTTCACCTTTTTCATGCAATAGCCCCAAAATGTAACATGCTCGCGGATGACCTGCTTCCGCAGATTTTTTAAAATAGTCGCCTGCCGAATATTTGTCCCTTTCAATCCATTCGCCCGCCAGACAAATACTTGCATATTGGTATTGGGCTTCCAGGTTTCCTTTTTCTGCAGCTTTGCGATAATAATCGACCGCTGATTTTATATTTTTTTCGACCCCTTCCCCTGTTTCCAAACGCTTTGCCATCAACACCATTGCATCGGCGCTTCCATTTAACGCAGCCTTTTTGAGCATTTCAACTCCATGGAAATCGGCTTGCTTCAGATAATAATTGGCCAGCGCCTCTTGTGCCTCAGCAAATCCACGATCAGCAGCCTTCTGATACAGTTCCATAAAATCATCTTCATTGGTCTCCTCATGGAGCTTACCCATAAGGAAAATTGCTTCGGAATAATCAGCATGGAGTGCCTGTTCTAGGTACTTTTTAGCCTTATCTAGATTTTTTTCAATTCCCAATCCCAAAAGGTAGAGCTTTCCCATCTTAAGGGCAACTTCCGAAGTGACATCTCCCTCAATCTTGCTAAACCATTCCATGCTCTGTTCGATGTTGACCTCAATACCTTTACCATCATACAGAAAAAGACCAACCTTCTGATAGGCAGGTTCATATCCTTCCATTGCTGCCTTCAGGTACCATTGGTAGGCTTTATCAAGTTTTACGGGAACGGTCAGCCCCAACTCAAAAATCTCTCCTACTTTACAAACGGCAGGTAAATATCCCTCCTTTGCCGAAGCATACCAATAGTCGACCGCTTCGTCAGTATCTTTGTAACCACCATCACCGGAATAGAGTAAACGTCCATGATTGTATTTGGCTACCTTATCTCCGCGCTCTGCTCCTCTTTCATACCATTCAAATGCCTTGGTCATATCCAAAGGAAGTCCCTCCCCTTTTTCACGCATACTTCCAATGTAATTACAAGCTTCGACACCTCCGGCGCGTGCCGATTCAAGAAAAAATCTGACGGAGTCTGCATAAGATTGTTTTCGGTCACTCCCGTCATAGTATTTTCTGCCTAGTTCGAGAGTTGCTTTTACAAAATCCTGCTCAAATTCTGTCTGAAAAAGATCGATGGCTTCAGATGCGGTAGCTGAGTGCCTGAATAGATCAAGAAAAACTATTCCAGCTTTAAAACCCGAATCCACGCTTTTCTCAATACGCTTGATTCCCTTTTCCGTTTTTCCGTTTTCAAGAAGTTCAAACCCCCTTCTGAAATTCCGTGGATATTTTTTGAAAATTTCTTTGTTCACCCGTAGAATATTATTTTATATAACTGATGATTAACTTGTTAAACTTCTCTCATTATAATTTAAATCACTTTTCATGCATAAGCGTCTACAACCGATATCGGATATGGTCGCAAGGCCTTTCCAAATATTGGTTAAAAATAGCGAATAACAGTCAATCTAAGCAATTTGAAGGCCTTAAAAACAGCTTATGTGGAAATTTTTGATTTATTTTATCCCTGGAATTCATTTGAATACAATTTGTTTTTCAAAGGCCAAGTGGAATAGCATGATTGGTGAAATTATGTTCATCTCAGTTGGTGATTGTGCAATCATAGCTATTTCATCTGATTATTTTTATTTTTCAATTACCATGAAGGCAATGGATTCATTTGCGCTCATCTCAAAGTACTACAAACCGAAGTCGAAAGCCTTCCTGATCCTGGTCAATCATAGTCAGGCCGTGACAGAGAAAGCCATGAAAATTGCTTTGAAACACAGTGAACTGAATCCTGATCTCCAATTTATTGAAGAGGCTGCCATGACTCATGACATTGGAATATTTATGACCAATGCACCTGATCTATACTGCTTTGGCGACTACCCATATCTTGCGCATGGCTATCTTGGCTGTGAACTTCTAACCACTCTAGGATTTCCCGATCATGGATTGGTTTGTGAAAGACACACTGGGGTAGGCATTTCGAAAGAGGAGATTGTCGAGAAGAAACTTCCCCTACCGATAAGGGATTTTATTCCTGAATCTGTTGAAGAGCAGATCATTGCCTTTGCCGATAAGTTTTACTCCAAAAGCTCGCCAAATCTTAAAGAAAAATCCTTAACAGAGGTCCGGAAAACTGTGGCGAAATTTGGAAAATCAAACAGCATGCGTTTCGAAGAGTGGTGTGAACTGTTTCTGTAAGGATCTGCATTCCTTAAAACATCATTAGAAAATTATCCCAACGGCAAATAATTTATCGCGTTTCGGAGCTTCTGCTAATACTGTTGTCTGTCGTAGAAACTCTCCCGCTTACTCAATTTTAAATCCTGAAGCATGGCTGCAGTAGCTCTGATGGTAAAGCTGTAACTCTGGCGGTATCCGAAAGGGACAAGGTTAAGCGACATCTGAAAGCAATGCATGTCCCTGAAAATATTAAACTGGGTAAATGAAACCTCCATTTTCTGAATGTCCAATCCTGATGAGAATCCAATCTGCCATCCTTTTGTGAGATTGATATTCCCATTGAATTCAACAGTCTGATTGACTTGCGGCTTTTCTACAGGATTTGGTCTGCTGTATCGCAGACTATAATCGAAACGAAAATCCCAGGGAATACTAAAATCAGCATATTCTGGTATATCCGGATAATTCTTTCTGGTATTCTCAATTATTTTTTGGTCTTCTGATTTTTCTAGAGGCTTTCCATCTTTTCCGACACCGGGTTGCGCTTGCTTATTTTCCTCCTTTGATTTGGACTTGAATGAGTAACCAAATGATAAATTGGCGCTGGTCAATCGCGCCAATTTCTTGGTCCGCGCGAATTCGAATACATTCACAAGGTGGCCATTTTCAAAGGCATAGGGATCCATAATGGCGCCCATATTAACATCTATGCCTGCCACCTTTGTCCGTGCAGTAAGATTAATATTGGAGAGGTTCAAAGAGTCCGCCGCCAAATTGTAAGAGGTTGCCAACGACAACTGATCAATCAGCTTTACGATCTTATATTTCTCCTTCGAGGTTGTATCATTCGAGTTTAATCTTTTCATTTCCAGCGTATTTCCAAGACTCAGCCCAATTGATCCAGATCTACCTGCCCCTGCAGTACCATAAATAGCCCCCTCGTGATGGGGATATCTCAGGGAAACAGGATTACCCCTGTCATCAAAGTATTCGACATTGCCATACATCCCAAAACTGGGATTACTAAAATCTGGCTGCATACTGAAGCTAATGGTTGGTGTCATCATGTGCCTTATCCCCTTGATGTTCGACTTAGTATTCCGCGGCAAAAAAGTTCCATATATTTTCGTCGAGGCGCCTAAGCTGACCGAATAATCAAAATCACGTGTGAATCCATAAATGGTATCCGAAACATAAACCATCTTCTTTACCGGATCATAAGCCTTTCTGATTTGGCTTGAATACCATCTTTCATTATAGTTTACTGAAGGACTGACTGTTATGTAATTAAATAATTTAAATGAGGTACTGATGGGAATACTATGCTTAACTCCACCCTGCCAGTCCCTGGCCAAATTTGAATGCATCAGTTTATACTCCTTGGTGTTAATCGAATTCTGCATATCAAAACTATAGCTCATGCCAATCTTTTGATACCATTTTTCCGGTCCGGAAGAATTTTTAGACTTAAACGGATAGAGCCGGTTGACGTTGAATGTCATTTGTGGTAAAGTCAGGTTAATGGTGGTATCACGGCTGTTTTGTGAATGTCGCAGGTTGGCTGACATGGCAAAAGGAGTGTTTTCCCATCTCTTGGTATAGGATACGCTCGATTGTTTCGTATTCGTGAGATAATTCTGTGTTGTGTAAGAATTATTTTGGTCATACTGACTTGTAGAAAAGTTGACACTTGCGCTAAAAGATTGGTTCGGGCTTGCCTTCGAATCCATGGAATGGTTCCAGGTAATGGCAAAATCATTCTGAATCTTATAATCAGGTAACCCCTTGTCGCCAAAGACATTCTTATAGAAATTAATATCAAGACCACCACTAAATTTATACCGCAGACGATAATTGGTGTGCATCTTAATTCCCCTCGACCCTTTTGAGAAAATATCCCCTCTCAGGGCAACATCGAAATAATCGTTGGCGGCCCAATAGTAGCCCATATCCCTCAAAAAGAAACCACGGTTTATCTCGTCTCCATAGGTAGGCATCAAAAATCCTGATGAATAGGTCGGAGAATTTGGGAAAAAACCAAATGGGATGAATAAAAAATAAATAGGAATGTCTTCTAAAACCAGATATGCAGGTCCTGTTACAATTTTTTTGTTCGATAGCACCTTTGCTTTGGTCATTTGAAGATAAAAGTGGGGATGCTCTGCATCGCAGGTTGTATATTTTCCGTCTTTTAAATTATAGGTGGAATCATTCATCAGCTTCGTCTTGCCGCTGTGAATGAACCCTCCCTCTTGCTCCGTCACCACGCCATATACGATTCCCTTCTTGGTTAGAAAATTGTATTTTATTTCATCGGCTTCAAATTCCTGTTCGCCCTGCTTAAATACGGGTTTGCCGACTATCGTCCCGGTCGAATCGGGCTTTCCGGTTGCATGAACCAAATTACTATCCTTATTTAGCTCAATAAAATCTGCACTAAGTTCAATATCCTTGTATTTAACCTTCGCATTTTTATACATGAAGATTTTATTGGCACTATTAAAAAAAAGGATTTTCCCGTCAGCTGTATAATCAACCTGGGCATCAAAATCATCGCTGTTCTTTTTGAGATTGAGGGAATCAAGGGATGCTGAATCCTTCTTTAGTACTGTTAATGAATCTATTACACTTTTAGTATCTCCTTTGGTGGAAAGTAAAGAAGAATTCAATTGCCTTTTAATATTCCTCTTGCTTGTAACCGGTTCCTGCGCAAAAACAATTGATTGCCAAATGAGAATCAGTAAAAAAGTATATTTTATAAATCGTATAGTGCTCAAATCTATAGAATTAGACCGCTTTAAAAACTTTTTTTAGTTTACAGGCCTGTGTGGCAAAAGTAAAAAATCCTGCGGGACAAAAAGGGTACACTGATAAATAATTTAATCTTCTATTTTTGTATCTGTTTAACTTCTTAAAATGAAGCACAATTTAACTAGAGTGATGTTCGGCAATATTAAAATCTCGGGTATGAGATGGATTTGCTTGTTCATCATCTCCTCATTAGCTTTTTTTGAGGCAGAAGGTCAGCAGAAAAATGGGGCAATTAAAACCATCGTTATTGATGCGGGTCATGGAGGTAAAGATCCGGGAACAATCGTCGGTAAAGCTAAAGAAAAAAACATTGTTTTGGACATTGCCCTCAAACTGGGAAGTCTGATAAAACAAAATCAAAAGTATATCAAAGTCGTTTACATCAGGGATGGCGACTATTTTGTACCCTTGATGGACAGAGCTCAAATCGCCAATAAAGCAAATGCAGATTTGTTCATCTCAATTCATGCAAATTATTGCAGCACTCCGGAAATATATGGTACCGAGACCTATGTTCTCGGTTTGCACAGAACTGAAGACAACCTTAATGTAGCTAAAAAGGAGAATAGTGTAATCTTATTGGAGGAAGACTACTCTCAACGATATGAGGGTTTTAACCCGAATCTTTCAGAATCATACATCATGTTTGAATTGATCCAGGACACCTATCTGGATCAAAGTCTTCGCTTTGCGACCATCCTGCAGTCCAATTTCAAGGAGGTGGCCCAAAGACATGACAGGGATGTCAGACAGGCCGGTTTTTTGGTGCTTCGTGAGACTGCCATGCCAAGTGTCCTTATCGAAACGGGCTATTTAAGTAACAAGAAAGAGAACAGTTTTCTTTTAACAGATGCCGGCAGGGCAGAAATAGCCAATTCTATCTACGGCTCATTGTTAAGCTATATTAACAAGTTGGATTCGAAAGATTTAGCAACAAATATACCGGCAAAAGGAATAAAACCTGAAAATACCCAAAAGCAAAAGTCCGATAAATCTTTGGAGAAAAAGCAGACGAAACTTGATCCTTCCGCCCCTGGGACAAACACAAAAATAGTGGATACGGTAAACAGGGAACCACGAAAAGTAAAAAGTGAAATTCCGGTTGAAAAAAAGCAAGCGGAAAAAAAGGTTGCTGATGATGGTAATACCTATGCCATACAGATAGGGGTTTTCTCCAGGAGAATCAGTCTGGATTCCAAGGTATTCAATGGAGTAACACCTGTCAAAGAGCTATTCATAGATGGTAATTATAAATACTTTTGTTTTGAATCTGATTCTTTTCAGACAACAAAGTCAAATTACGAAGCAGTTACAAAGAAATTTCCGGATGCTTTTATTGTCTCCATTAACCACAATAAGACCAAGATGGTGTGGAAAAATGATGCGAAAAAATAAACGGTGATGAATTGCTGCTTTTATTTGATCTAAATCCTCTTTACCTTTGTGTGGCATATACGAATGACCATATTTCCAATTTAAGGGATTTGATATATTATTTAATAAACTTTTACCCGTGAAAATTTCAAAAACATCTAAAATTGGTATTGTTTTGGTAATCAGCTTATTGGTATTGGTTTGGGGAATAAACTTTCTAAAAGGACGCGATATCTTCAGAACGGAAAAGGTATACATTGCAAGATATAAGAATGTTGGTGGTCTTGAAGCCTCTACAGTTGTGCAACTCAATGGATTAAAGATAGGTTACGTAAGGGAAATCTATTTTGCAGATGACCTGTCCGGAGATCTGATCGTTAAGATTGCTGTATTTAATAAGTTCCCTTTACCTGTTGGTACCACTGCTGAAATCGCAAACAATGATCTTTTGGGTTCGAAGGTCGTTAAGTTGAGTTTGGGAAAATCGTCGCAATTTTACCAGCACAACGATACCATCAAGACAAAGATTGAATCTGATCTGATGAGTCAGGTAACAGAGCAAATTGCACCAATAAAGGCCAAGGCTGAGCGATTAATTGTATCGTTGGATTCGATCGTTTCAGGAGTTTCTTTATTACTTAACAGTGAATCAAGAAGAAATATTGAAAAGAGTATTAGGCAGATTAGCCTGACCATGGAAAATCTGGAACAAATTTCCAGTGACTTAAGTCAGGTGGTCGGTACACAAAAAACAAACCTGAATGCAAGCATAGTTAACCTGAAAGAGCTTACTGAGAATTTGAACAAGGATTCCAAAGCTTTGGGTAAGATACTTAACAATTTTTCCGCAATCAGTGATTCCATAAATCCAGGTGAACTTAAATCCACCATAACCCATTTGAACAGATCTGCTTCCGGTTTGGAAACAATCCTGTCAAATATCAACAACGCCAACGGTACATTAGGACTGTTGGTAAAAGATTCTACTTTGTATAATCAATTGGCCGAATCGAGCGATAATCTGAACCGATTACTGATCGACCTTAAAACAAATCCCCACCGATACTTGAAAATCTCTGCTGTAAACTTTGGGAAAGAGGTTTATTTAGCTCCCGGATCCATGTACAAAACAATTGAAAATATCGACTTTAAAGTTTTTTTATTCAGTTCCACTGTTAAAATTCCTCTTGAATCATCTATCTTTCAGGGAATTAAAAATATTGAAGAATTTAGGGAAGGATCCAAATTTCTTTACTTCGCCGGTGAAGATAAATCTTATGATAAAGTTAGAATCATTCTAAATAAGGTGCAACTCTCTTTTCCTCAGGCTACTTTAAAAGCTTATCAGAACAAAGAAGAAATTTCTCTGAAAAAAGCATTAAAAATTTGTTCAAAGTAATTTTGAGTTGATCTTTTTTAACTAATTTAACCCAACGAAAAAAGATTGATTTTTTAAATATTTTGTCATCCGTCAAAATACTAAACATCAAAAATTTTAGGGATAAAAAAAATATTGAAGTATCATACTATCAGTATTTTGGCCTCTACTAATTTATATCAATCTGATTATCAGGCAATTAACTTTATTATTAACATATTTGACTGATTAATAAAATATTAAATGATGAACTGTATATCGCCTATTTATTGATCGAGGTTTGCCTAATTGGCCTTCAATTTGATTACCTATTTTAATTTTACTTTTTTTACCGCAGCCTAGATGAATAAAGATCACGTGTCAATTTGGGAAAGTTGTTTAAGAATAATCAAAGACAACGTTCCTAACATAAGTTACAGAACCTGGTTCGAACCGATTGTTCCCCTGAAACTGGAGAATAATATTCTGACGATTCAGGTACCAAGTCCTTTCTTTTACGAGTACCTGGAAGAACAATATATTGATATCCTACGAAAAACCTTACGAAAAGAGCTAGGTACAGGAGCAAAACTTGAATACAATGTAGTTGTAGACAATAACAACAGTGTAAACAATAAGCCGTACACGATAAAGTTACCTACCAACCAAAACAACAATTTAAAAAATAAGCCGGTATCAGCCTTAGTCCCATCCGACGAGAGTGGCATTCGTAATCCATTTGTAATTCCCGGTATTCAGAAAATTCAAATCGATTCACAATTAAAATCAGATAATACATTCGACAATTTTATCGAAGGTGAATGCAACCGTTTGGCGCGGAGCGCGGGTTACGCAGTAGCTCAAAAGCCGGGTGGAACTGCATTTAACCCACTGATGCTATACGGAAATTCCGGACTAGGGAAGACTCATTTGGCTCAAGCCATTGGAATTGAGGTTAAAGAGCGGTTTCCGGAAAAGATTGTTCTCTATGTCAATGCCAATAAATTCTTCATTCAATTCTCCGAGGCGACACGAAACAATTCAAGAAATGATTTTTTGCATTTCTATCAGATGATAGATGTTCTGATTATTGATGACGTGCAGGAATTTGCCGGTAAAGAGAAGACTCAGGAGACATTTTTCCATATTTTTAATCATTTGCATCAATCCGGCAAGCAACTGATCCTTACATCAGATAAGTCTCCCATTGAGTTGAAGGGCATGGAGCAGCGTTTGCTCTCCCGTTTCAAATGGGGACTCACTGCCGACCTGCAGGTGCCGGATTTTGAGACCAGGATGAATATCCTTCGAAAAAAAATCTACAAGGATGGCATTATCATCTCTGAAGAGGTATTGGAATACATTGCATCCCACATTAACAGCAATGTAAGGGAACTGGAAGGAGCTTTGATCTCCCTGTTGGCACAGGCCACGCTGAATAAAAAGGAAATAACCCTTGACCTGGCCATCAAGATGATCAATAAATTGGTTAACAACACGAAAAGAGAGTTAACGATCGATTATATTTCGAAAGTTGTATCTGACTATTTCTGCATACCTTTGGATTCCCTTTCTGTTAAAACACGTAAGAGGGAGATAGTTCAGGCCAGACAAATTGCCATGTACTTCTCGAAAAATTTGACCCAGTCCTCTCTTGCAACCATTGGTTCCCAAATTGGCGGCAAAGATCATGCTACCGTTCTTCATGCTTGCAGAACGGTTACCAATCTTAAGGAGATTGATAAAAATTTTAGGCTGAGTATCGATGAAATAGAAAATAAATTGAAAATGTAATTTTCGCTAAGCAGACTGAAAAGTTTGCTTTTTTTATTTTAAAATATTTAATATCAGTATTTTAATCATAGCATAGATGGCTTCTGATACCTATCAATCCATTGAACGTCCATCCGAAGGCTTGTACAAGGAAAAGGGAAGCAAGTTTATCTCCTTTGCATTTCCCGTTCAAAACGAAGAGACGATCAAGGACATACTTGCAGGTATCCGAAAAGAACATTTTTCTGCACGTCACTGTTGTTATGCGTGGAGCTTGGGGATTGGTCAGGAAAGATATCGTGTCAATGATGACGGAGAGCCTTCCGGAACTGCAGGCAGACCGATATTTGGTCAGATTCAATCACACCAGCTAACCAATATACTATTGGTAGTTGTCAGGTATTTTGGTGGGACATTGCTTGGGGTTAGCGGACTCATTCAGGCTTATAAACAGGCAGCCAGCGATGCTATTTCAAATGCAACGATCGTTACAAGAACTGTTGAACATATCCTTGAAATCCTGTTTGATTATGCCGCAATGAACAGTCTGATGCAACTGATCAAAGAAGAACAACTGGAAATTGTCACCTCGCAATTTGACCTTCAATGTACCATTCAGATTAAGGTACGATCAACCAGATTGGTAGAGGTTGAATCAAAAATAGCTAAAATTGAGGGTTATCAGGGCATAAAAATAGTTGAGCAATAAAACAAAATACAACCAATATTAACCAAACATGAGCAAAAAGAGTTTAATCTCAATCACAGATTTTTCCAAGGAGGAGTATCTGAAGATTATGGAACTTTCCAGGCAGTTTGAAGAGAACCCCAGTCAATCTTTGTTGAAAGGGAAAGTGATTGCCACACTATTTTTTGAACCATCTACAAGAACCAGGCTTAGTTTTGAAACTGCAATAAATCGTCTGGGTGGAAAAATTATTGGATTTTCCGACTCCAATTCATCCAGTGTTTCGAAGGGTGAAACGCTTCACGACACCATCAAGATGGTGAGTAATTATGCGGATCTGATCATCATGCGGCATCCATTGGAGGGAAGTGCACGTTATGCAGCCGAGGTTTCTGATGTTCCTGTTATCAATGCAGGAGACGGAGCCAACCAGCATCCGAGCCAGACTTTACTTGACATGTATTCCATCATGAAAACACAGGGACGGTTGGATGACATCAATCTCTTTATGGTTGGTGATTTGAAATATGGAAGGACCGTTCATAGCCTCTTGATGGCCATGTCTCAGTTCAATAATCCCATCTTTAATTTTGTGGCGCCTCCCGAATTGGCCATGCCGGATGAATACAAACTCTATCTTACCAACAAGGGAATACGTTATTTCGAGCACCTCGAGTTCAACGACATTATCAACCAGGCAGATATCATTTACATGACTCGGGTTCAGAAAGAACGATTTATCGATCCTGTTGAATATGAAAAGGTTAAGAATGTCTATATCCTTAGAAATGAGATGTTGGCCAATACAAAACCTACCGTAAAAATATTGCACCCACTGCCAAGGATCAATGAGATTCACACCAATGTGGACGGCAATCCCAAAGCATACTATTTTACACAAGCCAGGAATGGCGTATTTACACGCATGGCGATAATCTCTCACCTGTTAAATCTTCGATAATTTAAACCATATGGAAAAGCAGCTTAATGTAAGTGCAATTAAAGACGGAACGGTGATTGACCATATTCCAACAAAAGCGCTGTTCAAAGTTATCCAGATTTTAAAGCTGGATGAGTTTAACAACATGGTCACTTTCGGTAACAACCTCGACAGCAAGGCAATGGGAACCAAAGCAATCATCAAAATTGCCAACCGGTACTTCGAAGATGAAGAGGTTAATAAAATAGCCTTGGTAGCTCCTCATGCCAAACTTAACACCATCCGGAATTACGAGGTCGTTGAAAAGCGTGTGGTTCAGATTCCTGAACAGGTATATGGAATAGTCCGTTGTTTTAATCCAAAATGCATCACAAATGCTGAGTTGGTAAACACTAAATTTCAGATTATCAATGAAAAACCTATTGAAATGAAGTGTTATTACTGTGAGAAAATTACCTATGAGAACGAAATAAAGATCAAATAATCAGAAAGATGGAAGTGCAATTTTCCAGAATAATTAACAAATTTTGTGAGCTCAAAAATACGGGGTTGGACCTTAATAGCCTGATGTTAAGCACATCACAGCTATTGAAATCTGAGGTCCCGCATTACGACTGGGTCGGCTTCTATATACTCGATTCACAAAATAATCAATTGGTTCTTGGTCCTTACACGGGAGCTGCCACCGATCACACCCATATCCCGGTAGGAAAGGGAATATGCGGGCAGGTGGCCGCATGTAAGCAAACAATTGTTGTACAGGATGTTACTAAACAAGATAACTATCTTGCATGCAGCATGGATGTACAGAGCGAAATTGTGGTACCAATTCTTAAAGATGGTCAGTTTGTGGCTGAAATTGACATTGATTCGCACGCCTATGCTCCTTTCACAAGTGCTGACGAACTATTTCTTTCTGCTATTGCGGAAAAATTTTCAGATCTGTTCTAGCGGATGCGGTCAATGGATTTAACAAGATTTTCATCTTTGACGATACCACGGATGGCCAGATAGGTAAAAACAGCGGCTACAAGTGGAAATGAGGTTTGTAATTTTAAAGCGTAACTTCCTCCCAAGGCGTTACTGCTATTCCATGCAAAAAAATAGATTAGTACCATTAAGCCAATGAGCAGCAATATATTAATATAGCCAAGCTTTATTTGTAAAGATCTATTTCGGAACTGAAAGATGGTGAAAATTATTGTGGCCAAGATTAAACTGATCAATCCCAAAATTGGCCAGTTGTTTTGGACAAATACCCCCTCTACCCCATCCTTGAAAACTCCTGAAGCATTCAAATGATAAAAAGTTCCTGATTTGTCAGTTAATTCTGCCAAAGGCAGAAAAAGCAAGGATGCTAACAACAAATCAGCAAGAATCAGGTAAAGGGTTTGAATTCTTTGAATCATATCTTGGTATTTTTTCGCTGCAAAATTAAAAATATTCAGGATCATCCTACTTTTTTTTACCTTTGAACTGCATCAAAATAATTGCCATGAGAGTAATTGAACCTTCTGAGCTGATCATCAATCCCGATGGTACAATTTTTCATCTTCACATGAAACCGGAACAATTGGCCGATCATGTCATTTTGGTTGGGGATCCTGGCAGAGTCAAGATGATTGCGGGATTTTTTGATCAAATCGAATCAGAAACTGAGAACCGTGAATTTGTTTCCACTACAGGAATGTATGGATCCAAAAGAATCACAGTACTTTCAACTGGCATTGGAACTGACAATATTGACATTGTGATCAATGAATTGGATGCTTTGGTAAATATTGATTTGGTTACGAGGCAGATAAAAGAAGAACGTAAATCCTTGATTATTATTCGTATTGGCACATCCGGCGGTTTGCAGGGGGATATTCCGGTAAATGCATTTCTGGCTTCCAAAAAAGCGATCGGGTTTGATGGTTTGTTGAATTTCTATGAGCGACGTGAGGAAGTTTCGGACATAGCATTTGAAGAATCCTTTAAATCATTCGTTCAGTGGAATAAGCTTCTTCCATCACCATACGTGGTGGAAGCCGATCAGCCTCTGTTTGATAAGATTGTGGACGACCAATTTACTCCGGGGGTAACCATATCCGCTCCGGGATTTTACGGTCCTCAGGGACGCGAATTGCGACTTAAAATTGTGGACCCTCACATCAATGATAAAATCGAAGCTTTTAGATTCGGGAATCAACGAATCACCAATTATGAGATGGAGTGCTCAGCCATTTATGGACTCAGCAAATTGCTTGGACACAAAGCACTGACAGTCTGTATAATAATTGCGAACAGGGTTTCGAAGCGTGCGAATGAAGATTACAAACCAGTGATGGTTCAATTGGTTCAAAAAGTACTTGACCGAATATAAGATGACAGTATCAGGACCTACATTAGATGCGTTGATCTCTCTTCTGGACGATCAGGATGAACTTGTCTTCGTTTCAGTGAAGGAAAAATTGTTTTCTCTGGGCTCTGTTGTTCTTCCAAAACTTGAAGAATCGCTTTCTACAGCCAATTCCATTGATCATGTAAAAAAACTGGAGGAGATTATTTCGCATTTCAAGAAAGAGATTCTTTTGAATCGGATGAAAGATTGGATCAGCTCTGACAACCGAACGCTTATTGATGGCTGGCTTCTGGTTTCGTCTATTCATCATCCAACCATTTCGAAGGAAAAAATAGAGAACAACATTCAAAAAATCTACCGTGAGGTGTGGCTGGAGGTCACCGAATCAATGACATCGCTTGAAAAGGTGGCCGTTATCAACCATATTCTCTTTAAAATCAACGGGTTTGACATATCGAACAGTGATAATCCCAATATTGATAGTATTATTTTAGACAAGCTTCTCTTTTCCAAAATTGGCAATGTCTATTCCCTGACCATTCTCTACCTGATTATTGCCCGCAATCTTCATCTCGATTTATTGCCTATCATGCTGGCTAACAAATTGTTGTTGGTTTATGAAGATAATCTGGCCGCTTCACTTGCATTCGGCACTTCGACAGAAAAATACCTCTTCTACATCAATGTGGCGCACAGAGGTTCTGTTATAAGTCCAAAAGAAGTGCAATTTTTGTACGATAAGTCGCAAAAATATGGCAAGGTTGTCACCAGAATTGAGACCGACCTGAGCCTGATCAAGAAGCTTCTAAACCTGATGTATCTGATTTATACCAATGAAGGAGATCAAGAAAAACTCTTGTTGGCAGAAGACTTATTGGCCTTACTCGAAGGCTATTAAACCAAAAGGTCACCCTTTCGGACGACCTTTCAAAATATTGCGTGCATTGCAATGAGCGACTTACCTATTTTGCATAATTCACGGCTCTTGTTTCGCGGATGACAGTTATTTTAACTTGTCCCGGATAAGTCATTTCATCCTGAATCTTTTTGGCTATGTCGTATGACAAACTTTCGGCTTCGGCATCTGTCATCTTATCGCTTCCAACGATCACCCTTAATTCTCGACCAGCCTGAATAGCATAAGTTTTGGTTACCCCGGGATACGATAAAGCCATATTTTCGAGGTCATTTAACCTTTTTATGTAAGATTCGACTGCCTCTCTCCTAGCCCCGGGACGAGCGCCGGAAATAGCGTCACAAGCCTGAACAAGCGGAGCAAGAAGTGTTTCCATCTCCACCTCTTCGTGGTGAGAACCTATGGCGTTGCAGATATCTGGCTTCTCCTTGTATTTCTCAGCAAGTTTCATACCCAATACTGCATGGGGCAATTCAGGTTCATCATCCGGAACTTTTCCAATATCGTGGAGGAGTCCGGCTCTTTTGGCCTTTTTAGGATTTAAACCTAGTTCGGCAGCCATAATGGCGCAGAGATTTGCAGTCTCCCTGGAGTGCTGCAGCAAGTTCTGTCCGTAGGAGGAACGGTATTTCATTTTCCCGATCAAACGTATCAATTCAGGATGCATTCCATGAATACCCAAATCGATGGTGGTTCGTTTTCCGGTTTCAATAATCTCTTCTTCTACTTGTTTCTTCACCTTGTTAACAACCTCCTCAATCCTGGCAGGGTGAATTCTACCATCCGTGACCAACTGGTGAAGGGCAAGTCGTGCAATTTCGCGCCTTACCGGATCAAAACCCGAAAGAACAATGGCTTCAGGGGTATCGTCAACAATAATTTCTACT
>JBBIUJ010000065.1:0-16440 GCA_037440345.1 Prolixibacter sp. | reverse complement strand
TACCGAACTGTTTGCTGTAAGTATCGGCAATTCCATCGCTGTTGCGGAGCGTCGCATTTGCAAGGTAGAGGAAGGGATGTTCGGGCGTCCAGGCCGAAAACCCGGATACCGGAATTTCCATCACGATTTCGGTAAGATTGTCCCTTTTGGTCGAAACCCTGACACTTTTGGCTGCAACGACCTTTCCTGTCAACTTCTCAGCCAGGGAAATATCCAGGGTAGCAGAATCTTTCATGGCATCGCCTACAATGATTTGCGCCGGGATTAAATTTCTAAGCTGTGCCTTAACCGTCACTTTCTTTCCTGCAACAGACGGTAAAACAAGCAATCTGTTGATTCGCACCTTCCCGGTAAACGAGAGCAGTACATCGTCCCAGATTCCCGGCAGGTAATGCTCTTTCTCCTTGTCCGTTCCACCGGCAGCCGCGGCCGGAAGCCAAACCCTGTCGCCCACTTTGATCAGGATCTCGTTCTCGGTGCCATATTTCAAGGCATTTGTAATTGGAAATTCGACTGGGGTATAGCACGACATTGATGTACCCATATCGGTCCCATTTACGTAAATCTGGGTCACATACTGACTTTTTTTCACCGTGATCATCCCCTCATTGCCTTCGAGTTCCTTTGGAATGAAGACCATCTTGCGGTACCAGCTGTACCTTGGGGTATAATCGATGTTGTAGAGATTGTGTTGATCTTTTATCTCAACCTTGTCGGGACGCTTGAAAAATTTGTCATAATCCTCAATTTTTGGCTCAGCGAGATGCACCAATCCCGGAACCGGGATGGTCCTTGTAAACTTTGCCGGGGGAAAGGCATTTACTGTCTGATCAAATTGCCAGGCGCCGTTCAGGTTGATGGTGGTACGTCCCTCCTGAGTGGTCGAAAAAACAGAAAATGGAAGACAAAGCAATAGCAGTAAAAGAAGTTTTTTCATTTGAAGTAGATGAAATTAGTTGACAATGGACAATGGACAATGGACAATGGACAATTGAAAAAGTGATGCAATTCGGAATTCGTTAGTTGTACAAAGATACGGATACGACTTAGAAACTGTTTAAATTTACTAAAAGAATTGTTGAACCCACTTCGGGGTTCCTGAACCTAGTCTGGCATTTCCCCCCGGTTTCACCGGGGGTTATTCATATTCAAGTCCTTCGGACTTTTTTCTTTCAAAACCCTGAAAAGGGTTAAATGTCAATAACCCCCGGTGAAACCGGGGGAAATGGAACAAATGCAACGACAACCCCGAAAGGGTTGAACAGTTTATAGCATATGACCAAATTTCAAACAGCCTCTTAATCCCTCCAGGGATAATAAAATGTAAATTTAAACAGTCTCTTAAATTATTTGCTCACAAAAGCAATAACCAGGGTGAAAATTGGAATTGAATTTTATGACATTTCAATCAATTAACATTAAACGACATTGTCAATTGTCAATTGTCAATTGTCAATTTTTCTCAAAATATCCAGTGATCCATCCAATCATCCCCTTTGCAACCGGTATTGGGCAGGTGAAATTGAGGTCTGCTTTTTAAAAATCCGCGAAAAATAGGAGGTGCTCCTGAATCCTGTCCGTTCGATGATCTGACTGTGCGACAAATCAGTAGTCAATAGTAAGAACTGCGCCCGCTCGATCCGCTTGCTAATGATATAGTCACATGGAGCCAACCCGGTGATTGTCTTAAAAACGCGCGAAAAATGATCCTTGGAGAAACAGGCAATGCAAGCCAGCTCTTCTACCGTGATGTTTTGTTCCAGATGATTTCGGATATGCAGGAGAATAGGTTGAATATTGTATTTCAGCATATTGGCAACCGGATAATTTTTGCCCGTTGCCAAAAACCGCGAAAAAAGCTGCTTCAGTATTCCAAGCGTTTCGAGATGTTGGGCCGCTGTTTGATACTCAACTTTTTTGTTCATCCAGGGTTTGGCCTGATACACACGCGGGTGATGATGAGGTAGTTGAAGATCGGGATTGATTTGAACAATTCTATTCAAAATCTGATAATCTAGTTTGCAGGCAACCAAATGATTCGTGATGGAAAAGAGGTTGTAAACATTCAGGCCGTTGGGTTGGTCCATGCTGAAATGAATGTAATAATGAGCAAGGCCCTCCTGAAAATGGTAACTGCATGAGGTATAACTGGGGATCAGATAAAGTTGGCCGACCTCCAGCGCAATCCTGTTATTTCCGATGATTAGCGAACCACACCCTTCCGTAATCAGATAGATTCTGGTAAATGGACTGATGATATCTTCATAGTGTGAATCTTGATCAAAGCGCAAATATGCAACATTCTGAAGATGGAATGAAAGCGATTCGATGATTTGTTCAAGATACATACTCTTTCAGATGAGAGGTTTATTACAATACAATATCAAAAGTAGAAAAAATAGCCGTCATAATATCACGGAATTGTGCAAATATCTACCTGAAATGTTCAACATTAAACCGATCAAATTTTGTTGGTTTACCATGGTGAATGCCAAACAGTAACACGCTCATTACCGCTCTTAAAAACAAACAACAATAAAATGAATATTGGAATCTTAACAGGAATTCTATTGATTGCCCTTGGTGCATTTTCCTCAGGCAGTTTTGCTGTCCCGTTTGGGAAAATCAAAGGATGGGGTTGGGAAACTTATTGGATGGTGTTTAGTATTGGCGCCTACATTCTATTTCCATTCATTGCCTGCCTGGTTTTTGCACCCGGCTTACTAAAGATTATCCTGTCGACTCCATCCTCTACCCTGCTTACCGTCTTCCTGCTGGGTGCGCTTTATGGCGTTGGAAACCTCTCTTTTGGACTGGCTCTGCGTTACCTCGGATTGTCACTGGGATATGCGCTGTCACTTGGGTTGATGCTTGCCATTGGTACCCTGATCCCACCACTGATCGATGGTCGCCTGCAGGTGATGATGCAAGGCAAAGGAGGCACCCTGCTGATCCTGGGAATTGTCGTTGCCATTGTTGGCATAGCGCTCTCGGCTTGGTCGGGGATACTGAAGGATAAGACCATGTCGGATGCAAAAAAACAGGAGAGCATCGGAGAATTCGACCTGGTCAAGGGAACCATGGCTGCCATTTTGGTTGGCTTTACTGGATCAGCCATGTCGCTTGGATTCGAACAGGGAAACCCCATCTCCGCGATCGCCGTCCAACAGGGAGTCGATCCGCTTTTTGCCATGATGCCCATGGTGGTGGTGCTTTTTGCAGGCACTTTTGTCACCACCCTCGTTTGGTGCACCTACCTTGGCAGGAAAAACGGTTCACTGATCAATTACGGCAAGGCAGAGACATCCAAAATACTGACACTCAACTATATATTTGGATTACTTGCCGGTTTTCTTTGGTTCAGCCAGTTTATTGTCTACGGCATGGGGAAAAGCAAGATGGGACCATACACCTTTACTTCCTGGGGAATCCTGATGGCCCTTACCATCGTTTTTGCCACGGTATGGGGGTTGCTCCGCAAAGAGTGGAAAGGCGCACCAATAAAAATCTATGTATTAATGGTCCTATCGTTGTTGATTATCATTGCATCGTCATTTCTGATCGGGATCAGCGGGACAGAGTGAAAGGATAAAGGATAAAGGAAAAAGGGATTTACGCTTAATTTTCATAAGTACTGCTTCCCAAAAATCAACAGTCAATAGCAAACAGCCTTCTAAAAACGAACACGAATCAAAATACAAACATAAATTCATGACCACTTCACGCGAACATATTTTAGCGGCCATTCGGCACCAGCCTACCGGGAAGGTGCCGGTCGACATGGGCGCCACACCGAGTTCAGGCATCTCGGCAATCGCATACAGCAACCTGCTTAAACATTTGGGCCGTACCGATCTGCCGGTACTGGTCTACGATGTGGTACAACAGTTGGCCCAGCCAGACATCTCCATTCTCGACCAGTTTGGTGTTGATGTACTGGACATTGGCCGCACTTTTAATGATCAACCCTCCGACTGGATTCCAACAACATTGGCCAACGGTGCTCCTGCTTTCTATCCAAAATGGTTTAAACCGAAGGCCTTGAATGATGGCTCTTTTGCCACTTTTGATACAGACGGAAAGCGGATGCTCTCCAGAATGCCCGTTGGCGCCACCTTCTTCGACCAGACCTACTTCCCCTATCTTGACGGCTATCCTGAATCATATGAAAACCTGGATGCCGAAATGGGACGGATCATGTGGGCGCACGATGTACACAGCCCCTGGGACCATGCCGGTGAGGATGATTTTTGGGCCCAACTTAGGGAAAGGACGCTAAAGTTGAGGGCAAGCACTGACAAAGCACTGCTGGTGGTTTGCGGATGCAACCTATTCGAATGGGGAACTTTCCTGAGAAGGATGGACAACTTCCTGATGGACCTGATGTGCGATACCGAAAATGTAGAAAAATTGCTCGACCAACTCCTGGTAAGACATTTGGCTACGCTCGAAAAGGTATGTAATGCCGTAGGCGACATTGTCGATATCATAAGATTCGGGGATGACCTGGGTATGAGTTCCGGCCCATTCATGGATGCCGAAACGTACCGTACCCTTTTCAAGCCTCGTCACAAAATCCTGTGCGATTATGTGAACACGCACAGCAAGATGCACACATACATCCATTCATGTGGTTCGATCTCGTTGTTGATGCCTGATCTGATTGAAGCAGGAATTGAGATTTTCAATCCTGTGCAGACCAATGCCTATCAAATGGAACCTGATTCCCTGAAGAAGAAGTTTGGCAAAGATTGTACTTTTTGGGGTGGTGGAATTGAGACAGTTGGAACACTCAATGTAGGTACTCCTGCTCAAATCAGAAAGCAGGTACTTGAACGGCTTAGTATCTTTTCTCCCGGTGGTGGGTTCGTTTTCAACACGGTTCACAACATACTGCCCGACGTACCACCGGAGAATATTGTGGCTATGTTTGATGCTGTGAAGGAGTTTAATAAAAGATGAAAAATATAAATACTAACCAATGATAAAGGTGCAATTCTTTACAATCCTGTTTTTTTCATTTTTGACTTCAATCGGACAAACGCCCGCCAACAACAAACAAAAACTGGAGGAGTGGAAAGATGCCCGGTTTGGGATGTTTATCCATTGGGGACCTGTATCACTCAAAGGCACTGAGATCGGCTGGTCTCGCGGACGCGAGATCCCGGTTGATGAGTATGACAACCTCTACAAAAAATTTGACGCCCCCAATTTTGATGCCAACAGTTGGGTAACAGTTGCTAAGGCGGCAGGGATGAAATACATCGTCCTGACCACCAAGCACCACGACGGATTCTGCCTTTGGAATACGCGTCAAACCGAATTTAATGTCATGAATTCGCCCCTGCACCGGGATGTTGTAAAAGAACTGGCCGAGGCATGCAAAAAACAGGGAATCGCCTTTGGCACCTACTATTCCACCACCGACTGGCACCATCCTGATTTTCCGTTGACCAGTCCGGGAGGGCAGGTAGCCAGAACCAAATACGATCTGGATGCCTACACCGGTTACCTGAAAAGGCAAGTGGCGGAACTGTTGCTGAACTACGGTCCGCTGTTCGTTTTGTGGTTTGACGTTCCTCAGCGCTTCGATGCGATACGCGGTCAGGGGGTGATCGATTTTGCCCGTACCGTTCAACCCGATATCATCATCAACAACCGTACAGGGGCCAGAGGGGATTTTGATACACCGGAGCAACGTGTCGGCGGATTTCAGAACGACCGTCCCTGGGAGACTTGCATGACCATTGCCAACCAATGGGCCTGGAAACCAAATGATGAAGTAAAATCGTTGGAGCAATGCCTGCAAAGCCTGGTAAGGTCGGCCGGGGGAGATGGCAACCTGCTGTTTAACGTTGGTCCAATGCCGGATGGAAGGATTGAGCCACTTCAGGTTGAACGGTGCTCTTCCGATCTAAAATGGCTTCAGGACTATGGATATACCATTTATGGGACGCGCGGAGGCCCTTTAAAACCAACCGACTGGGGAGTAACAACCCGGAAAGGGAAGACAATTTACCTGCATATCCTGAAATGGACAGGCAACAACCCGAAAATTACAATTCCAGATCTGGGCATGGAAATTAAGAATTGCAGGCTGGCTAAGGGAGGAAAAATCAAACTTA
Source organism: Prolixibacter sp. (assembly GCA_037440345.1). Classification (GTDB taxonomy): domain Bacteria; phylum Bacteroidota; class Bacteroidia; order Bacteroidales; family Prolixibacteraceae; genus CAINVV01. The sequence continues at coordinate 10,315 of JBBIUJ010000065.1, read as the reverse complement.
CCAGGGAGCCGGTTGGATACATGATTGAATTTTCAAAACAAGATTTGCAGCCTATCAATACCATAGTTGAACTTGAATGTGCAGAAAATGTGATGACAATCAAACCGATGGAATCAAATTCGAATTCACTCTCCTATTTAAAGCCGTTGAAAGCCTCGTCGAATCCTTCAGGTCACTGGTCCAATCACCAGTGGGTAGAACTCAATGCTGTTACCAATGGTGACTGGTCCGGTGCATTTTGGGAACCTGAAGAAAAAGATTTGAATCCCTGGATAGAACTGGATCTTGGTAAATCGCAGAAGATTTCTCAGGCATTTATTTATGAAAGAGGCACAAATATTAAGTCGTATGAGCTCCAATATCTACAGGGTGAAACCTGGAAAACTTTTTATAAAGGAACCACCATTGGCTCAAAAGCCGAGCTCAAATTCCCAAAAATCACCGCTCAAAAAGTGAAACTGGTACTGAAGGAATTTACCAAGGTTCCCGGGATTTATGAGATAGTGCTGCTATAAAGAATGGACAATGGACAATTGAAAATTAACTATGGACAAGTGGAGATTATCTATGTTGGTAATTAATGTAAAAAATCGACAGTCTGTAATATTCGCTTTCTCTAATCTAAAGCAAAAGAAACTGTTTAAAATTATATCATGTTGGACATTTTAACGCTTTCTTTGTGAAACCTTAGTGTTTTAGCGTCTTTGTGGCAAGTAAAAATAGCCACTAAGTCTTAAAGACACCAAGGCTTCACGAAGTTCTCCTAAAGCATTTTAACAGTAAAACCAAATTTAAACGGTCTTTAAACAGTCTTTAAATTTACTTTGAAAATCAATTGCCATTTCCCAATTTCAACTTTCAATTATCAATTGTCAATTATTAAAAACATATAACCATGAGACGATTCGGACAAATAATCGGTGTCGATCCCGAACAATTTGAAACCTACAAGGCTTATCATGCAGCCGTATGGCCGGAGATTCTGGAAATGATCACCGCCTGCAACATCAGAAACTACTCCATCTTTCACAAAGACAACCAGCTTTTTGCCTACCTGGAATATATCGGCAATGATTTTGCCGCCGACATGGCCAAAATGGCTGCCGATCCGAAGACCCAGGAGTGGTGGGCAATCATGGAACCCATGCAAAGACCCATTGCCCACCGCTCAGCGGGTGAGTGGTGGGCAAACATGGAGGAGGTATTTCATTTGGATTAGTTGGAGATCTATTTCCCCCAGTTGTCCGTTCTGAACGATGGCACCGGCAGTCCGGCAGTATTGTACAAATAGCCATTGGTAACCGGGAAATTGCAAAAGGCATATCGCACTGCCACCGGGGCTTTCACTTTGGGCGACCAAACATTGGCCTGTTTGGCTTTGATGACGAGTTTGGCCGGGTAAAAAATACTATCCTGTCCGGCTATCTCGAAGCAGTTTACCTCTTTCCCAAAAGTGCTCAGACCAACAGCAACATTGTCAAAAGAGAGAACCGCTAGTGTATCTTTCACAACCATTTTGCTGAAGGTGGGGGATTTGTACACAATGCCTTTGATGCCATAGGTTTCGGCCAATGCCCAAAGGGCCAACCGTTTGGCTACCATCATTTTTTCTGCAGGATGGATGTTCTTTTCCTCGCCGATATCAAGGGTACACGCCATTCCACTATTTGGAATCTGGGCAACCGACTTCAACTGCTCATCGCGCTGAAGGGCTGAATTGATCGCCTTGCTGTTTCCATACGAATAAGGGGCAATCTGAACAAAATAGAACGGAAACTCCCCTACCCCGAACTCTTTTCGCCAGCTGGCTACCATGGCCGCCTGTAATGCTACGTAATCCTTGTAATTGCCTATATTGGACTCTCCCTGATACCAGATTGCCCCTTTGATGGCATAATTGATGATCGGTGAAATCATGCCATTGTAAAGGTTGGAGGCCCGTTGGTTCACGGCAGATTTTGCCTGGGTTGTCCGCGCAAATGCCTCGGTGAATGGAAGAATCGTTTCGTGGTTCATCCATGCTTCGATGGCAGAACCTCCCCAGTCTGAACTGATGACCCCAACCGGAACTTTGAGCCTTTGCTGAAGCAACCTGGCATACATGTACCCAACAGCGCTGAATGCAGAGGCTGTTTCACCATTCGCTGCACTCCATTTACCGGTGCAGGTATCGACAGGGACCGGGCTTATTGCTTTTGTTACATTGAAAAGTCGGATTTGGTCATTGTCCGCATCCATCATGAGATCGTTGGATCCAATGATGGGAGAATCCCCATACCCGGCCATCGACATCTCCATGTTCGACTGACCTGAACAGAGCCATACCTCACCCAGCAAAATATTTTTGAGTTGCACCTTCTCTTTTGGAGTAGAGATCGAAATGGTATAAGGTCCGCCGGCGTTGGTAGTTTTCAATTTCACCAACCAGTCGCCTTTTTCGTTGGCTGTAGCATTTGCCTGACCGGCATTCCAGTCTGCCTTGATGGTCAGCTTTTCACCCGGCTTGGCCTTACCCCAGATTTTCACTTCTGTATTGCGTTGAAGAACCATATTGTCTCCCAATACGCTGGCAACTTTAATCTGGCTTTGCCCAATCAGGCAGGAGATTATAAAAATACCAAGAAAAAGAATTTTGGTTTGCATAATATTTGGTTTAATAAATGATCCATGAAAGTTGAAGGATCAAATTTACAATTCTCTTCATTATTACTAAAAAAAATATCACGCAGTGCATGCAAAACATAATGTGAACGAAACTCAAAGAAAATCACTACAGTAGGCACATAGGTCACAATAGATTCCTATGTGACCTATGTGCCTACTGTGGTGAGTATTACAAAACATACATCAAAATTTGCACTATCAAACACCGATGTTTTTCGTTTACTCGCAACATTCATTAATTTTGTAATAATTTCAATTCACTTAAACAAATGATTTATGACAACTGATAAAAAAGAAGGATGGATGACCTACATGGCCATCACCACCGTATTGATTGCAGTGGCTGCAACCCTTTCAACTTTTAAAGGAGGAGGTTACAGTACAAGAAGCCTCCTTAACCAGACCAAAGCGAGTGATCAATGGGCCTTTTTCCAGAGCAAAAGTATCAAGAGTTACATCTACGATTTGCGAAAGGAAAACCTTGAAATCCAAATAGAATCACTTGAGAAGCAGAAAGGAAATGAGGCTGTGCTCAAAAAATACAGGGATATGGCTGCGGATTACGGACTAAAGGTAAAAAAATACGAACAGGAGAAAGAGGCCATCAGCAAAGTTGCAACAGGTTTCGAGCAGCTTCGCGACGAGAGCAAGATACACTCCGACAAATTTGGGATCGGCGTTATTTTTCTTCAAATCTCTATCTTGCTCTCTTCCATTGCGACACTATCCAAGAAGAGGTTTGTCTGGATTTGCGGATTGGTATTTGGTGCCATCGGCATCTTATTTTTCCTGGATGGGTTTTTCCTGTTTTTCTGAGAGCCTAATTATGGCTTCACAGAAAAAATTGTCATTAAATCCAACTTAAATAGCTATTTTTAAATTTCAAACAGTTTCAATATCCACAACATAAGACCAACACTACCAATACGTTAAACCATTGCGACCTGAATCTGAACAAAACATTTCATTTATGGGATGATAAGTTCGCGATTACAATGAAAAAATGAAAAGATATCTACTAACCATAGCTTTGGCATTGGTTGTCATCTCTTCTTTTCAATGTCTCGCCAAAGAGAAGGAAAATAAGACCAAAGAGGCTACGCTCAATGGATTGCATCTGATATTGGATGCCAATTCCGGAAGTATCCTGAAAATGAGCTACTCAGGGGCAGGAACAATCATGGACTCAAATCCTGATCTGGCAGGAATGATCGACCTTGCATATCCTGTTAAGGAATTTGAAGTCTTAAGATTGGCTTCCCGCTTTTCCAAAGGGGCGGATGTTGCGGTTTATCCGGATTCTGTGGTTATCTTCTGGGACAGGCTCGGGTTAAGCCGGACCAACTTCAACATTGACGGCAAGGTATCTGCAACCGTTAAGCTGGTGGCAGCCCCTGATGGCCAATCAATCCTCTTGACTGCAAAAATCATTAACCTCTCAGGCACCAATGTGCGTCAGGTGATTTTTCCCGATTTTGCAGGATTGCTCCCGGTTTCCGGCACGCAAAACACCTTTTTTCGAACTGGAAATTTTGCCAATCTTCCTTTTGTTGATCTTGCCAAAGACGATACCAAGGAAAGCACTCCTTACATGATCGACGCCGCCAACTATTCGGTGCAATACGTCGGAAGCGGGATGATGCGAAACAAGGATATGATTGGTCGTTGGATGGATCTGGGCGGTCTTAACGGGGGAATTAGCCTGTTTCCTAAACGTTGGGGTTGGGATCCGCAGGTCCCGGTAAGGTTGCGACTGTCTGAACTGGAACCAAAGCTGCGATTGATGTGCCTGAATGATACCACGATCAAAAAAGGGGAAAGCTGGCAAAGTGGCGAGTGGGTGCTTACCCCACACCAAAATGGATGGGCAGCCGGGATGGCGCCTTACAAAGCCTGGGTAAAACAAAACTACAAGCGTTACTATCCGCTACCAAAACATGTTCGGGAGGGAATCGGTTTCCGCACTGTATTTATGAGCCAGTACCAACCAGCCGACCCGAAGGATGCGGTCTTTACATTCAAGGATCTCCCCAAACTGGCGGCAGAATGCAAAGAATACGGACTTGATGAGATGGTGATCTGGGCCTGGTGCAAGGCTTTTACCCTTCCATTGCCAAAGCCTTTTGCACATCTTGGAACAGAAGAGGAGATGGTTGCCGCATATAAGGAGTGTAAAAAATTGGGTGTGAACCTTGTCCCTTTTATTACAGTGCTTCAGGCAAATCCAGGAACTGCGCCACGCTACAATTTAAAGGTAATGGATAACAAAGGCTGGACCTATCATACAGAATTGATACCTACCCGAAACCCTAATTATGCAACCTACATGTCGTCCGTACAAGCCGGCCCAACAAATAAGCTATGGCAAAAAGATGTTCTTGATGGGTTAAAACATTTGGTTGATATTGGGATGCCTTCATTTTGCTGGGACCAATTCTACACGACTCCCGATCCAAGTCCTAATATGCTCACGCTTGCCAAACAGATCATGGATTATGCCAGGCAGAGTGACCCGCAGGCAACCTTCTCCGGAGAGGAACTGTTAAACTTTGAATTGGATTCAGGGTACCTTGACTACACCTGGAACTGGGATGGTTACATGGACCGTAAAGTGCTGACCAGCGCCTTTTCCTCTCCGAGGATCAATTCCTGCATTAGCTCATCCCCCCTGGCAGTAAAAAAAGCCTTTGCCGACAACCTGTACATGAACATTTTTCCCCGAAAAGCGGAATCAATCAATGGCTCTGACTACATTGCCAATTATCCCGGATTAAGCAAAGCGCTGAAACAATGCGCCAAACTAAAAAAACAATTTCTACCCTATTTTACAGATGGTGAATTGATCGGGGAATGCCTCCTCACGAAGCCACTCAAAGAGACCCATTTCTGCGCTTACACTTTGCCCGACCGGGCTATCATGATCCTCATCAACACCTCAAACCAAAATCAAACTATTGAATTTGATGTGGATCTTGCACCCTGGATCCGGTCAAATGGAGGGCAATACAAAACAAAGCAATACAACGAAAATGGCGAGATAGTTTCTGAAACACAAGTAAATGCATCATGTCGCTTGAAAATAAGAAATCTACAAACCAATGAAATGAGATTGTTTGAGTTTATAGTTGACAAAGCCACGAGCAGCAAAAACTAACCATGATGAAAATGAACCGTGTATCGCGATCCTTTGCGGCGATGTTCGCAACCATTGCCTTATTCTTAAATATTCAGGCAATTGGAAATCCCTATCAGGGAAAGCTTACTTTGAAATCCGGAAACGCCATAACTGTTGTAGAATTATGCACGGAAAAAATCCTGAAAATTGATTACCGGCCGGACGGAGAAGTATCCCCCGGGACTCCCGTTGTTGATGAAACAAAAAAATGGGATCCAGTGAAGGCTACAATCGATCAACAAAAAGAGTTTGTGGAAATTCGGACTTCATCCATGCTGGTGAAAATTTCAAAAAAACGGCTACAGGTCTCGGTATATGACAAAAATGGCAAGCTATTGGTCTCTTCAAAAGAGGTAAATCCAAATGGAGGCGTAACTTTTACCCATCAAGCGTCAGATAATTTTTACGGGGTTTATACGTATGGAAGTCACTCGAACGATGGAACATTGCTGCGAAATAAAAATTCGACCATCCAGGCATTTGTTCAAGGGGGATCGGGCGCTCCGTTTATATGGTCATCCAGTGGATACGGTATCGTGGTGAATACCAACGGCGGACAAATCTCAAATAACGATGGTGAACTTACCTTCTCAAATTGCTCGCGTAAGAATACTGAGTACTTTATTTTGGTAGGAACTCCCAAAGAAATTATCAGGGGGGCAGGAAATATTGCAGGGTTGCCTCCAATGTTTCCAAAATGGAATACCGGCTTTGGACAACTGGAATGGGGCATCGACGAAACCGAACTCAAAACGCACATCAGAAATTACCGTGAAAAGAAGATCCCCTTCGATTGGTTTATGCTTGATTTCGATTGGATGGCATGGGGGGACGATAACTTTGGTGAAGTACGGTGGGGAAAGAAGTTCCCGGGCGGAGCTACCGGAGAGCTTTCCTCATGGGCCAAAGAGAACGGATTAAAAATGATTGGTATTACTAAACCACGTATTATTCTAAAAAATGCGGATAGTACCGATACCCAGCAAGGCAAGTTCGCCGAAACACACCATTTTGAGTACCCTGAACTAAATGTTGAAATTGACTATTTTGTCAAACGACCATGCCGAACCCTGGACTTCAGAATCCCTGAATGCCGCGAATGGTGGGCAGGCCAGCTTATGAAAGGTGGATTTGAAAAAGGGATGCATGGATTTCTAAACGATGAGGCAGACGTAAGAAATCCGGGGAAGTTTGGTTTGGGAAACCTAAACAACCACTACATGCAAAGGGCCATTTACGAAGAGCAGCGAAAGATCAGCAACGAACGCGTTTATTCAATCAACCGTACTGCCTACATGGGTTCACAGAAATACGCATATGGGTTATGGTCGGGCGACAATTATCCCACATTTACCGATTTGAAGGCGCAATGCTTAAAACTTATAGCTGCCAACAATGCCTTGATCCCTGTTTGGGGATTTTGCTCAAGCGCCTTCGGGAATAAGCCAAAGTTGAGCAATGAGCTTTATGTCAGGAGCCTGCAACTGGCAGCATTCTCGCCCCTGTTCTTCCTTCATGGCATGTTGAATGAACAGAAGCAGCCATGGTTCTTTGGGGAAAAAGTTGAAAGCCTTGCCAGGGAGATTGTAAATATGCGCTATCGCCTGATACCTTATGCCTACTCGTATGATCGCGTGAAACACGAAAATATGATCGGGATATCCCGTTCACTGGTTATTGAATACCCTAACGATCCTGAAGTCAGGGATATTACCAACGAATTTATGTATGGCGACTACCTACTCATTTCGCCGGTGCTGGACTCAGCTGTCGTGTCGCAGAAAATCTATTTACCAGAGGGAAAATGGATTGACTTCACCAAGGGGAAAAAGCATGAAGGCAAACAACATATCGATTATGCAGTCGATAAAAGCTCATGGAAGGATATTCCAATTTTTATCAAAGAGGGGGCAATTATACCTTCCCAGGAAACTATGTTGTACGTTGGGGAGAAAGAGACGAAGATGATATTCCTTGACATGTTCCCAAGTGAAAAAACAACCAGTTTCCCACTCTACGATGACGATGGCCACACCTATAACTACGAGAAAGGGCAATATTTCCTACAGAATATTTCCCTTTTGAAAGTGAGGGATCGCGTCAAAATTGAATTTTCAAAACAGGAAAAAAATTACTCTCCCACCTTCCTGCATTACCTCGCAAAGGTGGAGAAGAAGCAAAAGAGGTGGTGGTGGGTAAAACCATTCTGAAGAAATTCGATTCGTACCACGATCTTCTTGATGGCGGTTCAGAAGGGTTTTGCATCGTTGAAGATACCTATGGGAAGGCGACATATATCAGGCTGAAGGTCAAAGGGGAAGGTCAGACAGTGACTGTAAAAATGTAGAACGCTGTAACTTTAAAACGGATATCTTTAAACTTTACCCTCTTCAAGCAACTTAATGATCTTGTCCAGCTTATCCGCCTCAATTGAATCCAGCCGCTTTGCCAATGCTTCAATTTCGAGTTTTGCATCGATATTGGTTTGATAATCAGCCTGCGCCTGAACGCGATCCCTGTCGCTTTGCCGGTTTTGCGACATCATAATAATGGGCGCTGCATAGGCTGCCTGTGTAGAAAATACCAGGTTAAGCAGGATAAAAGGATAAACATCCCAATGATAAAAATATCCGACAAGGTTTAGTCCCATCCAAAGTAAAACCACGACCGTTTGAATAATGATAAAACTCCAGGATCCCATTCCTTTGGCCACTGAATCAGCCAGACGACTGCCAAAGTTTAGGGTTTCCTTGTGTTTTTCGTGCCAGTTTTTATGATTTTGCATGTCGGTGAAAATTTGTACCTATTTTATAATGCATTAAATTGAAGACTGTACCTGGGATCTATCGGCAATACTTCCAGAAATAAAAAATAAATATCCATTGTAATCATTACGTAAATTAGAGGTAAAAGTTGATTCAGGGTATAAAATCAATCCAAACCTCTTTTGTCAACTGCGGGTGTGGCACAAATAGAAATTTCCCGGGATTTTCCTCATACTGTGTATAAATGGGCTTCCCCGGTTCAATCCCAAGTTGGGTATATATTTCAGGACTCTTGACAATCAAATCGCTATCCAAATAATTTGGATTTTTCTGCCAGCGAATTTCGCCATTTTCATCAATTAGAGGAAACCATGCCAGTCCATTGTGGGCCCTGACGCCGTCGTATTCAAATCCATATTCGCGGTCACACCAGGCGCCAAAAGTCAGCGGTTGCTCAGGATCTGCACTGATGGTTGCGTGCGCCCAGAACGGGGGAACAATCACCACCTCTTCCGGATTGGCAATCACGGCAAAACATCTTCCGGGCCGATCGTCGGCCGTTTCCTGCATGTAGATGATGGCCCTGCCCGACCATATCTCGTAAACTTCGGGAGTCGACCATCCTGAAAGAGGTGAAATCTGGTGGATATGTCCCTGGCTACGGACCGGTTCCTCGCCCAAACGTCCGGCAGCATAAGTTACCGCACCATAAAGCAGGTGAAGTTGCTTCAGTTGGAGGAGATGCTCCTCCTTGCCCACATCCATGGCAATAGAATAGACCGGATCAGGGCCGGCGCATTGGGGATCCCGTAAACTCTTTCGAATGGAATCAAGTGTGCGGTTTTCAACCTTCGGACCAAAAACACCTGGTCCGTATGTAAATCCCATGGGTTGCCTTGTGGGCTTTATATCAAATCCTGGATGAAAATTCATTTCTTAATTTCAAATCTATCAAATACATGAAAGCGCAACATATTCAGTCATACCATTCGAACAAATATTTCTCGTCATACTGAACTTCATTCTTTAGAAGAATTGATAAATACTCCTCCTTAAATGTTCTTGATTTATGATGCTCAGGTTGATTGAGAATATATTTTGACACATCATCAATTTGCGATCTCGAATAGGTAAACGATCCAAAACCATCCTGCCAGGCAAATTTACCCATTACCCATTTTTTATCGTTAATAAATTTTGAAGAACTTGCCTTAATATCGCGGGTTATATCAGATACGGATATTGTTGGATGTAATCCTATTAATACATGGGCATGGTTCGGGTTGCAAAATATCGCTAAAGGTTTGCATTTGTTATTGGAAATGATTCCGCAAATGTATTTCTCAAGTTCTATTCGATTATTTTCTTTAATCACATTTGCCCTACCCAAAACGGCAAAAACAATTTGTACGTACATCTGAGAATAAGTATTTGCCATATTTTTAGTTTTATATCGCAGCTCCGCTGCTTAGTTTGTCAGAATTGCACTTTCTACAAAGATATTACGGCTCCGCCGCTAAACATTCAATTTCAAAATGTTAAACTACAAAATTGCCATCAAACCATGCAACGTAGTTGCTAAATCTTTGTAGCAAATGCATGAAAGTTTGCTTGAAGCAGCGGAGCTGCGATATAAACAATTGTGTCATTCGAACAAAAATATGTCCTAATATGCATTTAATATCGCAGCTCCGCTGCTTAGTTTAGTTTT
>JBBIUJ010000064.1:0-16479 GCA_037440345.1 Prolixibacter sp. | reverse complement strand
CGTGAAATATATACGCCATCCCGTCTTAGCTACTATTCCTGCTCGTTTTTTCAGGGGATTTCAATGTTGTTTATTGGCTTGATCTTTGGGATAGAGTGGATAGGACCATTTTTCGTTTATTCCTATTTCATTCAGGCCGAATACAGTGTCATTGATTCCCTGTTGATGATGTTGATAACCTATTTCTCCATGCTCCCGGCCATCACTTTTTTTGCCATTGGGTTAAAATGGCTGGCCATCGGAAAGATTAAGGCCGGGCGGTATAAACTTTGGGGAAGTTATTATTTCCGGTTTTGGCTTGCCGATAAACTTGTAAATATTTCACCCATCTCCTATTTTACCGGAACCCCGGTAATGAATGTTTTTTTAAGGTTACTCGGAGCTAAAATTGGCAGGGATTGTTACATCAACACCTCGTCCATTTCCGCATTCGACCTGTTCCACCTTGGGGATAACGTAAGTATTTGCACGGATACCCATATCAAAGGATTTACAATTGCAGATGGATATTTATACGTTGGGACCATCGACCTTGAAGATGACTGTTATGTCGGTACCCGTTGTTGCCTGGGGCAGAACACCCGGATGAAACGGAATTCATCAATGGAAGACCTAACGCTTTTGCCTGAGGGAACGGTGATTCCTGAAAATGAGATCTGGAGCGGATCTCCGGGAGTAAAGAAGGGACTGAACGGCAAACAGGATCGTACCCCTTTGTGGACCTCGGCCAATACATGGCACTATATGATCTCTGTTTTTCTCATTCCGTTAATTACCATGATCGCCTATTTCCCGGGAATGATGGTAATTGCCAACCTGGATTATCAATCAGAAACCTGGACAGAATTGCTGCCACATATATTTTTAGTTGGCCTTCTGTTCGTGGTCATTTTAGCGCTTATTATTACTGCCTTAAAATGGATACTGCTTGGTAATATCAAAGAGGGGGTCTACAGGATACACAGTAATTTTTATCATAGAAAATGGTTTTTCGATCAGTTGATGAAGTTAAGTTTGCAGGTTTTGGGAACTATGTATACCACCCTTAACTTGCAGATCTGGTTTAAAATGCTGGGTGTCAAAATGGGTAAACGGGTTGAAATTTCTACCGTTGAATTTATCTCTCCCGATTTACTGGTTACGGGCGATGAATGTTTTCTGGCAGACTCAGTCTCTGTGGGTGCATCTTCGGTGCGAAATGGTTATATCACCATCGCCAAAACCCACATAGGTAACCGGACTTTTATCGGCAACAGCGCCGTCATCAGTTCGGATACTGAATTGGGGAACGATGTTCTGGTTGGGGTTTTATCTAAACTGAGCGACAAAGATCTGCCGGCCAGGGATGGAACCTCCTGGTTCGGTTCCCCGGCTGTATTTTTACCACGGAGAGACATCAATACCGAGTTTTCAGCCGAGAGAACCTATAAACCGACCAGGAAATTGTTTGTACTCCGCTACAGCATCGAATTTTTTCGTGTCATATTACCTGCAGTCCTGTTTCTGACATTTGCTTCCCTGATTACCAACGTAACCTCCTTTTTGCAAGTTGAACGGGACCTTCCGGAACTTCTTTTGCTGTTCCCTTTTATGTATTTGGGGGCTGGTATTTTAGGTACCATTCTGGTGGTCCTGTTTAAATGGGCAATCATTGGACGTTACAAACCGTCCAGAAAACCGCTCTGGAGCAATTACGTTTGGCGAAGCGAACTGGTAACCGGGGTGTATGAAAACTTTCTTGTTTTGTTCTTCCTGAATATGCTGACAGGCACCCCTTTTATCAAATATCCGCTTCGTATGCTGGGATGCAAAATAGGGAAGAGGGTTTGCATTTACACCACCCAAATAACTGAATTTGATTTGGTTAAAATGGGGGATTTTTCGGCAGTAAATGACAATTGCACTTTGCAAACACACCTTTTTGAGGATCGTGTAATGAAAATGTCTTACGTTGATATTGGCAGGGAATGCAGTGTCGGAGGCATGTCTGTCGTGTTGTATGATTCCAAAATGGAGGATCGGTCGGTACTGGAACCTCTATCGGTATTGATGAAAAGTGAAACGCTACCAGCCAATACAACCTTTATCGGAGCGCCCGCCAACAAACGGTCGATGAATTGATTCTTTTACTTCCGTTGGTCAGGATATCCAGTCTATTATCAAACCTGAATTTCAAAGTATTTTCGGATTAATTCATTGAATTCGGTGATAGAGAATGGTTTTGAGAGGAAATCAGTACAACCGGCGGCCTCAGCTCTTTCTCTTTCTCCTTTTATACTCAATGCTGTTTGTACAATGATAACCAGGTTCTTATTGAATTCCCTGATCTTGCGGGTAGCTTCGTATCCGTCCATTTCAGGCATTTGAATGTCCATTAAAACCAGATCGATATCCGGGTTCTTTCTGCATACATCTACAGCATCGGTTCCGGTCTTTACCTTCAGGACCTCTCTCCCAATTGTTTTGATCAGTTTACTGAGGAAGAGGTCAGAAATTGTATCATCTTCTGCAATGACTATTTTCAATCCTCTCACATTTAGCTTTTCCCAGTTGTTCAACTCATTTGTGGCTGACTGCGTTTTGGCATTCTTCTGCTGGACAAATGGAATGGCAAAGAAGAAAGAAGATCCCTCACCCAACTCACTTTCAACCCAAATCTTGCCGCCCATAATTTCGACAAACGCTTTTGAAATAGCCAATCCGAGTCCGGCTCCTTCGTAATTGCGTGAAAGGGATTCACTTACCTGTCTGAAACGTTCAAAAATCATTTCTCGCTTGTCTTGACGAATACCGACGCCTGTATCCTTTACGAAAAATTCAAGGAATTTTCCTTTTCTCTCATAACCAATCTCAATAAAGCCACTGTTGGTAAATTTAATGGCATTCTTAACAAGATTGGTCAAAATTGCATACAGTTTCTCCCTGTCTGTCCAAACATTTGACTCAAGATCGGAAAGTCCTGTTTTATAAATCAGCTTTACCCCTTTGCTGTCAGCCTCAGGCTTAAAAAAAGTATAGATATATTTGATCTGATCGTTGATGATTGTTTCCGCATTTACAACTTCAACATGCCCTGCCTCTACTTTAGAGATACAGATTATGTCGTTGATGATATTCAACATCCTTTTGCCGCTTTCCTCAATTATGCCAATATATTGCTTTTGCTCTTCCCCCGAAAGTTTTGGCTCTTTCAACAATTCTACAAATCCAAGAATGCCATTCATTGGGGTTCGAATTTCATGGCTCATGTTCGCTAAAAATGCTGATTTAAGCAGTTCACTCTCTTCTGCTTTTTCTTTGGCTCGAAACAATTCCTTTTTCTGATCAACAAAATCACTGAATAGCATGCCAATTTGTTTGAACTCCCCAGGACATTGTTTCAACTCATCGACATGACTAATATCTTCAGATTGCAGAATACTGGTCACTAGTTTTAAAGGTTTTGTCACCCATCGTCTGAATGTAAAATTAATGACGAACCATGTTATGATGATAGAAATCAACATGGTAAATATCATGTAAAAAGAGCTGTAACGGTACAATTTCAATAAATTGGAGGCACGTGTGAAGTTGATGCGGCCAATCTCCCGTTTGTCCCAGCCATGCAGCGGTACAGAGACAGTGGTCTGATATTCACCCTTGTCTGCAATAGTATCAGTTCCTTGCTTTAGCGTTGCGATCGCACCACCAAGTCTTATATCACTGGATGCGATAAGGGATGTCCAATTTTTTGCCAACACAAGATATCCTCTGGGACGAGTCAGCTTGTGTGTTGGGTCATTGTCGGGATGAATGGATGCAGAAGAAACATCGAATAGTCCTTCAGGCTTTATCTGAAAGAAATCCAATAACCTGACTTCTTTAATTCTGTTAAGAATTTCCTCAGAGACAAAAGATCGTGAGGTTACAGATGGAAGGGCAACTTCATGAATAAGGTGGAAGGAAGAATCATAAACTGCAACATAATCTACCCTGAAAGATTTGAGAATGGTAGTAATATTGTTGGTGTACCATGCAGTGTCAGGAAAACTCACTTGATTAACAAATTCATTCCAGAAAGTATAGTCATAAACAACCTGGTTGAGAGTCTCCTGCTTATTGGTAATAAGCGCATTAATTTCATTCTGAAATTGTTGCTCAGACTCTTTCAAAATCAGTTTTTCCTGATTGACAGTAGTTATATAAAGTCTAAACAGCAAGGCCAGGAAAATAAAACCAGTAATGTACAACAATAGGTTGATCCGGTTATGGATGAGGAAAAGTTTCATCTGATTATAATTTTTTTTTCATTGGCAATATGGAACTCCCAATCCGCCAGCTGGCGGATCCTCTTTGTGTGAAAGATTATGTCTTGGTCGTTTATCTGTTTATAATTTTTAAGTATCGGAAGAGATGAAGGAACCGGCTACTTCTCTTCGCATTGGCGATTGCAGTTTTAGTTAACCACAACATTATTCCGGGGAAGGGAATTCCGGCTATGAATCAGGTTTTCTGACAGAAATTTTAGTTTAGTGGGCAATCGGGCAGCATTTAATTCACAAATTTACGATTTTATTTTCGGAGGAGATACTTCTTTTGATATTGAATTCAGAATTTTAACAGAGCCATTTCTTACAATAATTTCCCTTACGAGACGCCAAAAATATTTATAGGATTTATATTTTCAATAATCGAAAAAGCATTTAGGAATATAACAAAGGGGAAGTTCTGCCGTATACTAGACAAATTCTTGCAAAAGGTAGATCCGGCAAAAACCATTTGACCTTCACAAAGGATTGTAAAATGAATAATTGGCAACTCAAATAAATTCTGAATTTGGATTCAGGATGTTTGTAAATTTGACAAAATATTTTCAGGAAAAACAGATGAAATGGCAGTAAAATCAGATGTTCAGAAAACTGAAGGCAGGAAGAACAAGCCAAATATCTTCGCTGTTCTGAAACCTTACAAGTTAATGATTTTTAGTCTGATCGGTTTTGCACTCCTGAGCAATGCGGTCAACCTTGTTATTCCCAAAATTGTTTCTCGCGGTATCGATGATTTTTCTAAAGGGATATTCCAGTATCAAAACATTGTTCTGGAATTTCTTGTTGCAGCTTTTATCATCTTCGTTTTCTCTTTTCTGCAAGGCTTATTGCAGACTTTCGCTTCGGAAAGGGTTGCCCGCGACCTTCGTACCCAGCTTTCAGATAAAATCTCCCGACAGAGTTATGCATTTATTCAGCAGTCTGACCCTTCAAAATTGCTTACCAATCTCACCTCTGACATTGATTCTGTAAAGATGTTTGTATCAATGGCCATCGTGTCGCTTGCCTCATCAATATTTATCATAGTTGGGGCAACGGTACTTCTGATTTCGATCAACTGGCGACTTGCCCTGGCTGTTCTTGCCATTATACCGGTTATCAGTGGCGCATTTTACTTCGTCTTTCGCAAAGTAAAGGTTTTGTTTACCAAAAGCAGGGAGATAATTGACCGTCTCAACAAGGTCATCAATGAAAGTATCCTCGGTGCAGCGCTGGTTCGTGTTTTGAATTCCCAAATACTTGAATACAACAAGTTCATGGAAACCAATACCCAGGCCAGGAATTTGGGGATGTCCATCCTAAAACTTTTTGCCACACTTATTCCAATCGTCGTATTTGTAAGCAACCTGGCTTCCCTCACAATATTGGCCCTTGGTGGACATTACGTCATCACCGGTTCCATGTCGTTGGGCGACTTTGCTGCCTTCAACTCCTATTTGGTTATCCTTATCTTTCCAATAATCGTCATTGGATTCATAAGTAATTTTGTGGTACAGGCCTCTGTCTCGTATGGTCGGATTTGTGAAGTGCTAAACGCCGCTGAGACCCGCGATACAGGTACAATTACCTCTCCCTTGACTGGGAAAATAGAGATGAAGGATATTTCAGTCTATTACGGGGAGAAACCTGTTTTGCAAAATATTTCCTTTCTTCTTAAACCCGGAACCAAGACGGCCATTATTGGGCCTACTGCTGCCGGGAAAACACAGTTGCTTTATTTGCTTACCGGCCTTATTCATTCCGAATCCGGAACGGTTGAGTTTGATGGCATTAACATTGAAGCGTACGACAAAACAACCTTTCAGCATCAGATCGGATTTGTCTTTCAGGATAGTATTATCTTCAATATGAGCCTGCGCGAGAATATTGCATTCAATGAGAAAGTAACCGACGAATCATTTGCAAAGGCAATCGAGACTGCTGAATTAAAGGATTTTACAGATGCACTTCCAATTGGCTTGGATACCGTAGTGAGCGAACGCGGCACAACCCTCTCCGGTGGGCAAAAACAACGGGTAATGCTTGCCCGGGCCCTGGCGCTAAATCCGAAAGTCCTTTTACTTGATGACTTTACAGCAAGGGTCGATAGTCAGACTGAAGAAAAGATCCTTAACAATGTAGCTAAAAATTATCCGGGAATAACATTGCTCTCTGTAACACAAAAGATTGCATCTGTGATGAATTATGGGCAGATCATCTTGCTGGAAGAGGGCGAAATCCTTGCGCGTGGCACCCACGATTTTTTGATGGAGAGTTGCCCCGAATATGTTCAGATTTTTAACTCGCAGCGCAGTACAAATCATTTCGAAGCATCATGATCGAACAATTGTTTACCAAGAAAGAAAAAGTCCTGAATAAGGCTGTCAAGAAAATATTTTGTAACGGATGAAATACTCATGTGCAAATATTCGCAACGACAGGAAAAGATTATTTGAGTATTCCATTTGGCAATTGGAAAAGAAAACTACATCCAAATGAATTACAACCTTAATTTAAAAAAGGAGCAGCAGCGGGAAGCAAAGGTCAGTACGACAACAATCCTACGGCAATTGCTTTCATTGATGGGAGAGGAGCGAAAGAATCTATGGATTGCAATGATTTTCATCTTTATCAATGCGGTCCTGAACCTTGTTGGTCCTTATTTGATGGGTCATGCCGTCGATCTGTTTGTTGTAACCAAACAATACAATGGAGTTCTTCACTATTCCCTGATTCTTTTTGGAGTCTTTTTATTGGCCATGGTGAGCGGATATACCCAAACCCAGTTGATGGGCAAGGTTGGGCAGCGTATGCTCTATAATTTAAGAAATTCCATTTTTAATAAGCTACAGGAACTCCCCATCGATTTTTTCAACCAGAATAAGGCCGGTGATCTGATTTCGAGGGTTAACAGCGATACTGATAAGATCAATCAATTCTTTTCGCAGTCGCTGGTTCAGTTCATCAGTAGTATTTTTACCATGGTTGGGGCAGGGATTTTTCTACTCTCTATTAACCTTAAACTTGGACTGGCCGCTTTGCTTCCCGCCCTGGTCCTATGGTTTTTTACACGCAGTATTTCGCCATGGGTGAAAAGACGCAATTCGGTCAACATGAAAAGTACCGGAAGTCTAAGTGCAGAAATTCAGGAGAGCCTGAACAATTTTAAGGTTATTGTGGCCTTTAACCGTCGGGATTATTTTCGAAAAAAATTCGAGGAGGTCAACGCTGAAAATTACAAAAATGCAGTAAAAGCAGGTATCGCCAACAATATTTTTGCACCGGTGTACGGTTTCTCAGCATCCATTGGTCAAATGGTGGTATTGGCATTCGGTATCTATCTTATCACGACCGGACAATTTACCGTGGGTTTGCTGATCAGTTTTTTGGCCTACATTGCGCAGTTTTACAATCCTCTGCGGCAGATTGCCTCTCTCTGGGCAAATTTTCAGGTAGCTTTGGCGGGTTGGGACCGCATTTCGCAGATTCTGGTGATGGAAAACAACCTAAAAGTGATTGGGAAAACCGTCATTGAAGAGAGTTGCTGCCTCTTATCTTTTCAAAATGTTTCCTTTTCGTACAACACAGGCAATGAGATTCTCAAGGAGGTAAACTTCGATTTGGAACGTGGTAAAACCTATGCATTTGTTGGACCTACCGGTGGTGGTAAAACAACAACCGCATCACTGATGGCCAGGCTTTACGACCCTACATCCGGGAAAATACTGTTCGATGGATTGGATATTCGATCCATGCAACCCGACGAACGAACTAACGCTATTGGTTTTATTCTGCAAGAGCCATTCCTGTTTAGCGGCACTATCCGCGACAATATCCTGTATGGGAATAGTCTTTATAACAACATCTCCAATGATGATTTATCGAAAGTGCTGTCAGAATCTGGCTTGGACGGATTATTGGACCGTTTTGACGGAGGTCTCACTGCCGAAATAAAATCATCGGGCGATGGGATCAGTTTGGGACAAAAGCAATTGATCGCCTTTATTAGGGTGGTCTTGAGAAAGCCAAAGCTCCTGATTCTAGATGAGGCGACGGCGAATATTGACACTGTTACGGAGCAACTGCTGGGAGAAATCCTGAACAAACTACCGGAAGGCACTACCCGTATTATTATCGCTCACCGCCTGAATACCATCGAAAACGCGGATGAAATATTCTTTGTCAATGCAGGATCTGTCACCAAGGCCGGATCACTGCACGATGCGGTTAATCTATTGCTCCACGGTAAAAGGGAGAGTTAGATGATAACTTTTACTTTGAACCCATTTGTGCGACCTTTCTGACCTTTGAGGAGAAATAGTAAAAATTCACCATGAATATTTGGCTTTCTCAAAATTATTTTTAGTTTTGAGGAGGATAACTCAATCTAGCCAAGAAAATATTTCTGTCAAAAATAACCTGTAGGTATTGAGAGAGTTAGGTTCTACCTTAAATTGAAAATGAATACTAAAACTGTATAGAATTATTTTAACTCCTAACAATGATGTTTATGAAGAAAGTAGCCTTGATTTTATTTGTCTCTTTTTGTTTTGGGACACTTTTTGCACAAGAATCCGTTAAATTGCAAAATGCAGGTAATGATGCGCTTAATGCCAAAGATTATGCCACGGCCCTGAGCAATTACGAAAAGGCAATGGCAGTTTGGGGAACTGCCCCGGTGGATTCGGTGATGTTTTACAACTGCGGATTCTGCGCAATTCAGGTTAAGGATTATGACAAGGCAATTAAGTATTACGGGCTGGCAGCAACTCACAATTACAAGGCAGCAGATGCCTCTTTCAAAATCGCGCTCCTGTATAAATTTCAGAAAAACAACGAAGCTTATTTAAAAGCTATCAATGAGGGTGTTGCCAAATATCCGGACAATGCAAATTTTAAAGGGGAGCTTGGCAAGAATTTTCTGATGGAAGGCGTTGGACATTACAATGGAGGCAATGGCTTGCTGAAAGCTGCCATTGACAAAGTGAATTCGAAAAAATACAAAGATGCCAATGACCCCGGATACAAAGCAGAAATTGCAAAAGCCAAAAAGGAGTTCAGCGATGCGATTCCATCTTTCGACAAAGCCTTAGAGCTCAATCCTGCCGATGCAAAAGCCAAGGAGTTGAAAGCCGCCTGCGAAAAGCAAATGAAAGCGTTATAATATTCTTGATTGACGATTTTTTTGAAAAACTAAAAATGCTGGAATCATTCGATTTCAGCATTTTTAGTTTTTCAGCTTCAGCTTAACAAATTTAACAGACTGAAAAAAAATAGGTACATTCTATAAAAAAGAGAAGAGGGGAAATAGCTTTTGTAGCTCCTTTTTGGTATTTTTATGCCAAGTAAGGTTTGCATTTGAAAGAGTGTATTACCTTTATACTTTCAACACAAAACAAACATCAAACAATAAGGCGATGAAAAACAGAAGAGAGTTCTTAAAAATTTCAGCAACAGGATCACTTGGTATGATGCTGCTCAGTTCTGCCAATAGTTTTGCAGGTGTGTCGGATGATCGCAAGCGTTTTGGCGTTGGCATCCAGCTTTACACCATCAGGGACGCTATGACAGCAGACGTAAGCGGAACCTTAAAAAAAGTATCGGACATTGGGTACAAAAATCTGGAGTTGGCTGGCTATTCAAATGGTAAATTTTATGGCTTTTCCCCTTCCGAATTCAAGAAAATTGTCAGCGATTTAGGAATGGTTGCGCTCAGCAGCCACTCTGCTGTTGAGTCGAAAGGGATTACTGTAGAAACCGCGAAATTAATGGCCGAAGCACATGCCGGGCTGGGAGTCAAATATTGCATTCAACCATGGATCAACGATGAAGACCGTACCATTGAGAAATACAAAAAAATGATTGGCGACTGGAACAAAGTTGGTGAAATCATGAAGGGAGTTGGCATCCAGTTCGGCTACCACAACCACAATTTTGAGTTCGCCAAAGTTAACGGTGTCGTCCCTTACTATGATATTTTCATGCCAGAAATGGACAAGAATCTAATTACCATGGAGTTGGATCTGTTCTGGGCTTCCAAAGCAGGTCAGGATCCAATCGCAATGTTCAAAAAATATCCCGGCAGGTTCCAGTTACTCCATTTCAAAGATATGCGCACCAAGCAACCGCCATTCTTTGAGGTGATTAAAGATGATATCTGCAGCGTCGGAGAAGGGGTCATCGATTTCAAGAAGATTCTGACAGCCAAAGAGACAGCTGGAATGAAATATCTTTTTGTAGAAGATGACAATCAGGGTAATGGAAAACCGTTTGAAGCGATTGAAACCAGTATCAAAAATGTTACCACCAAGATTTTGAAATAGTTTTTGTTCAAGCAATAAAGTTGGGAGGTCGATTTCGGCCTCCCTTTTTTGTGCCTTCACTTTTAGGGATTAAAATGGAAATTTAGTTTTGCAAGAATATGAATTATATGATCTTTACCCCATTTCATATAGGGGGTATATTAAGAATAATTACTAATAATGAAGATGGGTGGCATATTGTATCGTAGGTGAACGCATATTTTGTATTTTTGACGCCAATATGCATTTTTATAATTCTCATTTTCTATGATCGACAAAGGAGTAACTACATTTATGGTTTTGGCAACCAGTCTTGTCATGCTTATGACACCGGGCCTTGCATTTTTTTATGGGGGATTGGGCAACAAGAAGAATATTCTGAACATCATGATGCAGAGTTTCGTCTCATTGGGTTTGACCACTGTATTGTGGTTTAGTTTTGGATATTCGCTCTGTTTTAGTGGCACAATAGCTAACGGAACAGATTTCTTTGGTATTATCGGAAATTTAGACAAGGCTTTTCTGCATGGGATCACACCTAAGACAATCATGCAAGGCAAGGCTTTCCCTGAGTACATATTTTTTGCTTATCAGATGATGTTTGCCATCATCACTCCCGCCTTGATTACAGGCGCCTTTATCAACCGGGTTACTTTTAAGGCCTACGTATTTTTTCTGATTTTTTGGCAAATATTTGTCTATTACCCCTTTGTACACATGACATGGGGAGGTGGAATTCTTCAGCAGTGGGGCGTACTCGATTTCGCGGGGGGAATTGTTGTTCATGCTACTGCCGGTTTTGCAGCACTTGTTGCTACAATTTATGTCGGGAAAAGAAAAGGGGGTGAACACCAACCCAACAATATTCCGCTGGTGGCAATTGGAACAACCTTGCTTTGGTTCGGCTGGTATGGCTTCAATGCCGGAAGTGAACTGGACATGAACGACATCACGGTTGCTGCCTTTATTAACACGGATGTTTCGGCTTCATTTGCGGCTGTTACTTGGCTGTTGATCGAATGGAACAGCGGCAGAAGGAAACCTACTTTCATAGGATTGATGACAGGCGCTGTAGCCGGACTTGCCACCATTACTCCGGCCGCAGGTTATGTGACAGTAGGATCTGCTGCCATTATCGGGACAATGTCGGGAGTTGTTTGTTATTTGGCAGTTGAATTTAAAAACAGGATGAAATGGGACGATGCACTGGATGTTTGGGGGGTACATGGCGTAGGAGGTGTTTTTGGAACCATTTTACTGGGTGTGTTTGCCACAACAATGATCAATCCGGGCTCACCTGACGGACTATTATATGGAGGTGGTTTTGGGCTGTTATTCAAAGAGTTGTCTGCACTTTTGATCGCAATTATCTGGGCAAGCTCTTTCACATGGGGAATGCTTCATGCGATTGACAAGTTTGTTGAGGTCAAGGTAACAGATGCAATACAAAAAAGCGGATTGGATTTTCATATTCATGGTGAAACTGCAAGGGTTATATAAATATGCAGAATTATATTTATATTTGACTATCAAGGCAAAATCTTCTCGCTGAGGTTAAAATTCATGTCTTGACAGGATGAGAATTCACTAATTGTCTCATAAACCAAATATTTCAGCCATGGAAAACAATGATCGTCGTCAATTCCTGAAAAAGAGTATGATCGGTATTTCGGGCGCAGCTCTTATGCCAGCGCATCTGAGTTTAGCTGCTAGCAAAGCCGATCAATCCGGTCTGCCTTCCCGCTTGCTTGGCAAAACAGGTATCAATACTCCTCTGATAAGTATCGGTACGGGCAATGTTTCCGGTACTGGTATTGTGAAGGCAGCCTATGATGCCGGGGTTAAGCTCTTCTTTTCTGCCACATATTACGGTGAAGGCAATAATGAAATCCTTGTGGGCGATGGTTTGAAAGGATTACCCAGAGATTCGTATGTAATAGGTACAGCCGCTATACCCGATGAAATTGATAAGAGAACGGGTCTCCTTTCAAGTTCGTTCACAACTGAATCGTATATGAAAAAAGTTGAGGGTAGTCTCACACGTTTTGGACTGGATTACATTGATATTGTCCTTTTACCTTTCGCCGGAAAGAAAGAGACGGTTCAGCATGAGGCTGTTCTCAAAGCATTTGAAAAAGCTAAAAAACAGGGCAAAATACGTTTTGTTGGTATTGCTTCACATGGCGGTACGGTAGAAGCGCTTGATGCTGCTGCAGAAGCAGGAATATATGATGTGGCTATGATTTCCTATAATTACAAAATACAAAACCTTGAAGCTTTGAATGGATCAATTGCCAATGCTGTCAAATCAGGAATGGGAATTGTAGCCATGAAAACTACTGCAGGGGCCTTGCGGGATAAGTCGGGACCTGCGGTGAACACAGATGCAGTTATCAAATGGGCGCTGCAGAATAAGAATATTTCATCAGTCGTTTCAGGGATGACGACAGTAGATCAATTGAAGAAAAACCTCGCCATGATCAATAATCTGAAAATGACTGATCAGGAGCTTAAGGATCTGAATTTGGCAGGTTTGAACGGAGAGCCTACACTCTACTGCCAGCAATGTCAGAAATGCCTTCCCCAGTGTCCGCATAACCTCGATATCCCTACCGTGATGAGGAGCTACATGTATGCCTATGGGTACAAGAATCCTGAGCAGGCATGGCATACCCTTGCAGAAGCCGGATTGGCAAACAGCGTATGCGATCAGTGCGATGTATGCCGTGTTAAATGCGCCTCAGGGTTTGATGTCAAAGCCAAAATTTCTGACATCGCCAGATTGAAGGATGTTCCGCTGGATTTTTTAAGAGTTTAATATTCATAGGCCAACAAAAATGTAATCCCTGTAAATGCTTAATTTATAGGGATTTTTAATATTGTTGGCGCTCCACTGTTGGTTGAGAGCCTCCATGTGTTTAGGCAATATATTGGACTATGGATGTTGAGAAAAATGATAAAGCGCTCAGTATTTATGGTTTTGAATTTGATAGTTGTTTGAAATTCGTAATTAATGCATTGAAATTCGTTAGTTTGTTTTTGTAAAGCCCATTTCCTTTGTATTTTGTAAATCATAACTATACAAGCTTATGGAAATCAATAAAGGGTCTTTATCAGGAGAATCAAAAAATGAACAGACTACCAAACTATTTGAATTTTTATTTTCCTTTTTGAAGCCATCAAATCGAATACAATTCGTGTTTGTTTTTGTCCTTCTAAACATTGGTTATGTTTCATTTGCACGAAATTCCGATAGCACAAAAGTCACCACTAATTTTGGAGGAGCAGTATCCGTAACGAACAATGGAATTTCATTTATTCCTACATTTTCATTAGGCAAACCTGCAGTGATATTTGATTTGTCAGTAGGCAGAAAGCTGACTTTTGAACCCCAATTGCGGTTTTCGCTGGAAGGTAAGCCCTGGTCTTTTATTTTTTGGTGGAGGTATAAATTACTAAAAACAGACAAGTTTTCAATTAATCTCGGAACTCATCTTGGCCTTCCTTTCAAGACAATAACAGAGAAAGTAAATGGTGTTACGTCAGAAACTATTATAACAAAACGTTACCTGGCCGGTGAATTAGTTCCAAATTATCTTCTTTCGAAAGATATACGTATTGGATTGTATTACCTGTATTCACGGGGTATTGATATCGGAACAACAAAGGATACACATTTTCTTACTTTCAATGCCAACTTTTCCAATATCCGGCTCACCAAACAATTTTATATGAAGTTTTTGCCACAGGTTTATTACTTAAAAATGGATAATCAGGATGGATTTTACTTTACCTCTGCATTTACTTTAGCAAGCAGGAAAGTTCCGATTTCAATCTCTTCTGTTATCAATAAAATCATTCAAACAGATATAGCGGCAAGCAGGAACTTCGTTTGGAATTTAAGTCTGATCTACTCTTTCAATCATAAATATGTCCGACAATAACAAAAGCGCAAAATTCGTAAGTTTGTGGGAGATGAGTAAAGTTGAGACCATAGAAGAGTTTTACCAACGGAAATTCGATTGGATTCCTGAAAACATTCGCAATGAAATTGGACATTTCAATGTGTTTCGGCACGAACCTGTTGAGCCGGGAAAAACAAAGCCACTTCCCTATAAAAGAAGGGATTTTTATAAGATTATGCTGGTTGTTGGCAATATCGACATGAACTATGCCGACAACGTTATTTCCGTAAAAAAGCAGGCCTTGTTTTTCTCCAATCCGCAGATTCCATACAATTGCGAAAACCTGGAAAGAATTGAAGACGGTTTCTATTGCATTTTCAATCAGCACTTTTTTCATCAATTTGGCGATTTAAATCAATATTCTGTCTTCCAACCGGGTGGAAATCATGTATTCGAATTGACAGATGAACAAGTGGTTCAAATTACCGGCATCTACAGAAAAATGTTTGATGAAATCAATTCCGATTACGTTCATAAATATGATGTACTACGGAACCTGGTTTTTGAGCTTCTTCATTTTGGTATGAAGATTCAGCCCGCGGCTAAATCTGATAAGCAACTCATCAATGCCTCCAAACGGATTTCAACCCTGTTTTTAGAATTGCTCGAACGTCAGTTCCCCATTGACGAAAACCATCAAGCATTTAGTTTGCGCTCTGCATCCGATTTCTCCAGTCAGCTAAACGTTCATGTGAACCACTTAAACAGGGCGGTAAAAGAAACGACCGAAAAAACAACCTCGCAGATTATTGCGGAGCGCATTTTGCAGGAAGCTAAAATTCTGCTAAAACACAGTGCATGGACGGTATCCGAAATTGCCTATTCGCTTGGTTTTACCGAAGTCACCCACTTCAATAACTTCTTCAAAAAACATGTTCAATTGAGTCCACTGAAGTTCAGAAAAATTTGAATTTCGTAACTTGCTGTTTGTTTTACGTTATTTTTCAGGCAATTTCTGTTTGATATTTGTATCAACAAAAAAACATAAAATAATGGAAACAAAAATTCAAAAACGACAATTAGGGAATGGTGGTCCGGAAGTTTCAGCCATCGGTCTTGGCTGCATGGGAATGAGTTTTGGTTACGGAACTATTTCTGATGAAAAGGAGATGATCTCCCTGATTCGGTCAGCCATTGAAAGCGGTGTTACCTTTTTCGATACTGCTGAAGTTTATGGCCCGTATATTAATGAAGAGCTTGTCGGCAAAGCGCTCGAACCATACAAAGGCAAAGTAGTGATTGCCACTAAATTCGGTTTTAATTTTCAGGATGGTGTAAATACCGGGCTCAACAGCCGTCCGGAGAACATTAAGAAAGTGGCAGAAGAATCGCTGAAACGACTCAGGATTGATTCCATTGACTTGTTCTATCAGCACCGGGTTGACCCGAATGTACCAATCGAATATGTTGCCGGAGCAGTGAAAGACCTGATCCGGGAGGGGAAAGTGAAACATTTCGGTCTTTCAGAGGCCGGGGTACAGATTATCCGCCGCGCGCATGCCGTGCAGCCGGTTACTGCACTGCAAAGCGAATACTCGTTGTGGTGGCGTGAGCCGGAAGACGAAATCATTCCAACGCTCGAAGAGTTGGGGATTGGCTTTGTACCGTTCAGTCCGCTTGGCAAGGGTTTTCTGACCGGGAAAATGGACCAGGACACAACATTCGACAGCAAAGACTTTCGCAGTACGGTTCCCCGATTATCGCCAGAAAACATGAAAGCCAACATGGCCTTTGTCGATTTGATTGCTGCATTTGCCCAACGAAAGAATGCAACGCCTGCGCAAATTGCTCTCGCCTGGATACTTGCGCAAAAGCCTTGGTTTGTTCCAATCCCGGGGACTACAAAATTGCACCGTTTAAACGAGAATCTCGGAGCTGCAGCAGTAGAACTGACAACTGGCGAGCTTCAGGAAATAAATACCGCCT
>JBBIUJ010000063.1:0-16498 GCA_037440345.1 Prolixibacter sp. | reverse complement strand
CCGATACGTTCCAGGATTTCATCCGAAGTAATCAAGAGTTTTGCAGCCGAATCCTCCATGATGAAATTCACCCTTTCGGCAGGGATTTCCGGATCGAGCGGAATATAAGCTGCGCCTGCTTTTAATACGCCGATCATGGAGATAATGACCTCGGCACGCCGTGGCAAAAGTATAACCACTTTATCCTCAATACCCACACCCTTACTTCGGAGAAAATGAGCCAACCGGTTAGCGGTCAAATCAGCTTTTGAGTAGGTATAACTAATATTGCCATGCTCAATGGCTACAGAATTAGGATATTTTTTAGCTGATTGCTCAAAATATTGATCCAAAAACATATGAATGATTTAGTGGATATAGGAATTAAATATAGTCAAAATTTTTCTATTCCTTATCGGTTTTATTGCAAAATTTAATAGGATTGCTCATCATAAATTGAATGAATAAGATACGCCAGCTGAAAAATAGAAGACGGTTTTACTTTGAATATAACCCGGTACATTCATGGGTTTTACCACATTGACCGCCGAATTAATGGAAAAATTTTTTAGGGTATAGACCAGCGGTAGCATAAGATCAAAGGAGTTGATCCGATAAGAGTTGGTTGTTTCAAAAATCTGGCCTAAAGTTGCCGTTGGATTTATATATGACAACTGCATGTTTATTGACTTCGATTTTGGTATTGCCCCATTGGTTTCCAATTGCTGGATGGTAATATTGTCTCCATATCGCGTCCGTAATGGTGTTAAATACTGGTAGAGATTCTTTGAAAAGAACATTGAATAGGAGAGATCTCCATAATTTGTACCAAAGCCCGGGGTAAACTGCAGATTATTGCCTTTCCCAAAAAGATTTTCAATTTTTACTTCGAAACTTAATGTAAGATTTAAATTGAGCGCTTTGCTTTTCCCAAACAGATAATCGGCGGTAAAGGTTGGTTTGAACCATCTGAATGATCCCAGCATCTCAAGTTCTGTTAGATCGGTAAACAAAGATTTTGCCGTTGCTGCTGATGCAGAATAGAAAAAATGGCTGATTGAAGGATTGATCAACACGCTGTTGTTCAAAATTCCAAAATTCCATCCTCCTGAAAAATCTACTTCTTGAGACAATTTGGATTTGGAGGCCGAATTGTTGTTACTTATTAAAAGCCCTGTAACAGAGAGTGCCAATCCCTTCTTCCCAAAATAATTTACCGAAGCAGAACTGTTGGTCTGGGCCGAAAAATTCTCGAAAAGCCCAAAGGCGTTGTAATTGGAACTGTAATCGATACCAATTCCGAGGGTTGATTTCTCTTCAGTTGTTAATCCATTCTGAATTGACTGCCCACTGGATTTTAGCCAAAAACCGGTAATTAGCATTGCCGTCAATGGAATAATTTTTCTCATTTCATTAATCATTACAAATACAAAACTTTAAACAATTCAATAATACACAAAAATCCAGTCTGACAATATTTTCTTTGAAACTTCCTGTTAATTTTGAAGGCTTGCGGAAATAGGAAGGAATTTACATCAACCAACTAAAATATACTGACAGTTATGAGCAATTTGATAGAGAAAACCAAATCAGCCTACGAATATCCCCTTCTGATCAAACAGCTTTTTGAAGCGCCGCTGGCCAATCATCCGGAGCAGGAAATTGTCTACCGCGACCAGCTTACCATCACCTATCAGGTATGGAAGGAACGGGTGCAAAGGCTTGCCAATGCGTTAACCTCGATAGGTGTTGTTGAAGGCAATACCGTTGCTGTAATGGACTGGGATTCGCACAGGTACCTTGAGGCCTATTATGCTGTTCCAATGATTGGGGCAGTGCTTCACACCATCAATGTAAGGCTCTCCCCTGAACAAATGGTCTATACCATCGACCATGCCGAGGACGATGTAATTATTTGCCATACCGATTTCCTGCCTTTGCTGGAAGGCATCCGCGGGCGCATTGCAGAAGGAAGAAAATTCATTTTGATCGATGAAGGTGGTGAAATATACAAAAATCATTTCCAGTTTGAAGGCGAATATGAGAAGATGCTTTCAGAAGCCTCCCCTCAATTTGACTTTCCTGATTTTGACGAAAACACCCGGGCAACCACCTTCTACACGACCGGAACTACGGGGCTTCCCAAGGGGGTCTATTTCTCACACAGGCAACTGGTACTGCACACGCTTTCCACGACCGCGGCCCTTACAGCCAACGAAGTTCATGGCCGTATGCACCGGGGGTCTGTCTATATGCCACTGACTCCGATGTTCCATGTCCATGCCTGGGGAATCCCGTATATCGCGACCTTCCTGGGGATCAAGCAGGTTTATCCCGGGAAATATGTCCCTGCGATGTTGCTAAAACTCCTCGAAACGCACAAGGTAACCTTTAGCCATTGCGTCCCGACCATCCTGAATATGCTGTTGAAAGATCCGGCATCCACCCAGTGTGATTTGTCTCGCTGGACATGTGTAATTGGTGGTGCGGCACTTCCGAGGGCTTTGACGATAGAGGCAATGAAGCGTGGCATCGACGTTTTCGGGGGGTACGGAATGTCGGAAACATGTCCGGTACTATCGCTGTCACAACTTTCGGAGAAGGAACTGGGGTTGCCCATGGAGGAGCAAGCCGACCTTCGCTCCAGGACCGGCCGCCCCATTGGTTTGGCGCAAATGCGCATAGTCGATTCGGCAGGCAGGGATGTTCCCAACGACGACAAAACGGCCGGCGAAATCATCGTTCGTTCCCCCTATTTGACCCAGGGTTACCTGAAAGACCACGTCCATTCCGAGAAATTGTGGGAAGGAGGATGGATGCATACCAACGATGTGGCCTGTGTCAACAGTAGTGGTAGCATTCGGATCACCGACCGCACCAAGGATGTGATCAAGGTAGGTGGAGAGTGGATCAGTTCACTGGAGATGGAAGACGTGATCGCCAAATATGAAGCGGTGTCGGAAGTCGCAGTGATCGGGGCGCCTGATCTCAATTGGGGAGAAATCCCTTTGGCAATTGTCGTTCCAAAATCAGGGGCAAACTTTCATGCGAAAGATGTTATTCATCTCGTAAAGGCAAGTGTCGACTCCGGGGTACTGCCACGCGAAGCCATTACCATGAAGGTTCAGCGAGCTGATGAGATCCCAAAGACCAGCGTAGGGAAAGTGAACAAGGTGGCGCTTCGGGTCAAATTTCTATAAAAAAGATTTCTTTGACCAAATGAATTTTAGACCGATCCAACTTTGAATCCAACTTTTCTTCTTGCCATTTGTGGTGGATTCAACAATTGCTTTAAAGCACTGAAGATCATTTGGATCTCTTTACTGTTCTTTAGAACCTGATTTTCCATCTGTTCTAATTTCAGTAAGATATCTTTATGAGTCAATACCATTTCTTTCAATTTGGTGAATACCCGTATAATTTTAATATTCACTATTATTGCTCTTTTACTATTAAGTACGCATGATAACATAGTTACACCTTGCTCAGTAAAGCAGTATGGGGCATAACGTAATCCCATCTTTTCAGAATTGGAGGTCACAATTTGTGACCTCCAATTCTCCAATTCTTCCTTAGACATTTCAAACATGAAATCAGGTGGAAATCTATCTGGATTCCGTTTGACAGACTGCTTTAATGCTTTTGTTTCTACACCGTACAGGTTGGCTAAATCTCTGTCTATCATTACTTTTTTATTCCTAATGAAGAAAATCCGGTCAATAATTATTTCATCCGGTATCACTTGCAAATCCATATTTGGCATGTCATTTAGAATTAGTTATCCTAAGATACCCAATTTTTAGGACAATTCCAAAGATCAAAGCGCTGTTTGTGCTAATCGTTCAAAATTGTGGATTTTACGGGCCGTTTAGTTCCCGAAATTGTAAGAATACTTATTTTATCTAACCCAAACCAACAGGTGTCCTGGTATTATGGAATTCATATGAATTGCATAATGCGATTTCGTCCTGTTTACAAAAAATTCTTATCCAGATATTCCTGAAACTTCGCCTTGTACTGATCACTTACCGGGATGTAGACCTTTCCGAAAACGATGCGACTTCTGTCGATTGTCTCAATCTTATCCAGGTTTACCAAAAATGAACGGTGCACTCGCATAAATTTTTCTTCCGGGAGCTTCTGTTCCAGTGATTTAATGGAGTTGAGCGAAAGGACCGGTTTATCCTCCCCGGTAGTATAAACTTTGATGTAGTCTTTCAAGCCCTCGATGTAAAGGATGTCGTTGAAGTTGATGCGGCGGATCTTGTATTCAGATTTTAAAAATAGAAACTGGTTGTTGGCCTCAACCATAGGCAATGCGCTGGCTTCCAGCTCGGCAATCTTTTGCGCTTTTCCCGCAGCCTTCAGAAATTCTTCGTAACTGAATGGTTTGAGGAGATAGTCTACGGCATTCAGATCGGGGCCTTCGAGGGCATATTTTTCGTAAGCGGTGGTAAAGATGATTTTGTGCTCTTGCTGCAATGACCGCGTGAACTCAATACCGGTAAGATCCGGCATCTGAATGTCTACAAAGATCAAATCCGCTTCCGCTTCAGCAAGAAATTCAATGGCATCCAGCGGATTGTCAAATGCCCCGACCAGCTCAAGGTAGGGAGTCTTGCCGATGTAGTCGCTGACTAGTTTAAGGGCGAGTGGCTCATCATCGATGGCAATGGTTTTAAGTTTTATCATTTTTTAATTCTTCGCGTGTTTCTCTGCGTCTCTCTCTTTGCGTACTTTGCGTGAAAGAATTTGTTTAAGCATAGCACGCAAAGCGGAAACCGCAAAATCAGCAAAGGGTGAAATTTCATCCTGTTGTTTGCTTATCCTTTTTTACGCACAGCCGAACTTTAAAAACATCTTCTCCCTGTTCTATCCTGAGATCATGATTTCCGGCAAACAACAGACCCAGACGTTTCCTCACATTTTCAAGACCAATTCCCGAATGTTGCCGGATCTCTCCTGACTGGCCGGTTTTGCCTATGCTGTTTTCTGCTAAAAAACAGATTTGTTGGTCGCCAATTTCCATCCGGAGATGAATAAATGAGGCTTCCCTGTGACTCACGCCATGTTTAAATGCATTTTCGATAAATGGTATAAATAGCAATGGTGGGAACGGAAAATCAGAAAACTCTTTTGGAAAGTCGATCTGTAGCTGCACTTTTGGACTGAGCCTTAATTTCATCAAATCGAGGTAGTTGTGCATGAAATTTATCTCATGACTCATCAGTGTCTCCCCTTGTTCAGATTCGTAAAGAAGATACCGCATCATCTTCGATAGTTTCAGAACGGAATCCTGTGCCGTTGGCCCGTCGATGCCGATCAGGGAGTAAATATTGTTCAGCGTATTGAAAAAGAAGTGGGGACTGACCTGATTCTTCAGGAAGGCAAGTTCGGAATGCAACTTCTCCTTCTCCATCTCTTTTTGCCTCTTCTCGTTCTGTTTCAATTTCTCAATGAGTCCAAGGCCAATGGCAAAACCGGAAATCAACAGGGAGGCGAGAATATGGTTGTAATACCCAAAGGCTTTAATCGGAGGTTTAAAATCGACCCCATTTGCTGCCATTTTCCTTACAAACTCCTGAAATTTGGCATCTTCCGCTGCATCAAAGAGAATACGATCATTGATAAAAGAGGTCATATAGTAAGAGGCATCGATCACCACAACCAGGATGATCAGATAGACCCAATATCGCTCCTTAAGAAAGAATTTGGGAACCAGCCAGAGGTAGCCAACATAAAAAACCACGAATGCCGAAAAGGTATGGGCATAGAACTGGTTCAGTCTGTGTTGATTTCCTCCAAAAGCGCTGTTCAGATAAAGCGGGATCAGGATAACGAAAATCCAGGCAATGGCATGAAGCGTTAGTTTCAGCTTTTTATCGGATATGGATGGAAACTTAATCATGGAATCTATTTTTATCAAAGATAACAAATGGCTGCAAAAGATAGGGATACAACGCATTAAAAAAGAGGGATGCTCCTGCTGTCAAAAAAAGCGCGGAATAAAACCAGCAAATAGCACCTCCTCTTAATCAGTTATTCATATCGCAACGCATCAATTGGATTCAGGCCTGCTGCTTTCTTTGCAGGATACCATCCAAAGAATATTCCAATGGCCGCGCACACAAAAAAAGACAACACAACGGATTGGGTCATGATGACAACCGGCCAACCCATTAAAGATCCGATGACAGTACTGATCATGTATCCCAACCCAATTCCAATCAACCCCCCAACCACGCTCAGCAAGGTTGATTCAATCAGAAACTGCATCAGGATATCGGTCCCTCTGCCTCCAATGGACATACGCAGACCTATTTCGCGCGTTCTTTCCGTTACCGAGACATACATGATATTCATGATCCCGATACCTCCAACCAGCAGCGATATTCCGGCAATGGCCCCCAAAAGGGTGGTCAGGATATCGCTGATGGATGTAAAAGTTTTCACCAGTTCCGCTTGCGACATTACCCTGAAATCATCGTCGGTTGGTTTTGTAATCTTGTGCTGTTTGCGCATGACGTTCTGCAATTCACTGATCGCCTCCTGCGTTTTTTCTTCGCTGATGGCGGAAGTGTATATTCCGGTAATAAAATCGATGGCCAGGAAACGTCGTTGAACAGTTGTATAAGGTGCGATCAGTAAATCATCCTGGTCCTGGCCAAAAGAATTTTCGCCCTTTTCACCAAGCACACCAATGATTTTCATCGGAATATTTTTAAACCGGATGGTCTGTCCAATCGGGTCAGTCCCATTGGGAAATATATTCTTGATCACCGTTTTACCTATCAGACAAACTTTGGCAAGGCCGGAAATTTCCTGGTCAGTAAAAATTCGGCCACTCTCCACCTCGATTTTTTTGATGCCAAAATATTGGATATTGCCACCAAATATGGAGGTAGGCCAGTTGGAGTTGCCAAATACCGCCTGACCACTGGTCCTCACTTCCGGCGAAACGGCGGTGATATCGGGACATTGCTGGCGTATTGCCTCAACATCCGCCAGTTTGAGCGCCTGACTACTGGAATTTCCCATCTGGATCCCTCCGCGTTGCTGAGAACCCGGCATGATAAAAACCAGGTTGGATCCCATGCTTGACATCTGGTCCTGGATACTTTTTTTCGATCCCTGACCGATGGCTAACATGGCAATGACCGATGCTACCCCAATGATGATGCCCAGCATCGTTAGAAATGCCCTGAATTTGTTGCGAAGCAGCGCATTCTTTGCAATTTTCAATAGATTTATGTAGTTCATAATGTGTGGATTAAACTTCGTGATCCCCTGCCGGGAGTGAAATAAGCATGTTGGCTGCCGACAATTGGTCCTCCACCATCTGCTCCTTGACGACCCAACCGTCCCGGAAAATAATGTTTCGGGAGGTGAGCCTTGCAATGTCAGGTTCATGCGTTACGAAGACGATGGTTTTGCCCTTGTCTGAATTCAAACGCTGAAAGAGTTCCATGATTTCGTAGGAGGTCCGGGTATCCAGGTTTCCTGTGGCTTCATCGGCCAATATGACTACCGGGTCGTTGACCAACGACCTGGCAATGGCCACCCGTTGCTGTTGCCCGCCCGAAAGTTGATTAGGCATGTGGTGCATCCTGTCAGAGAGACCAACCGATTCGAGGGCCGAAATGGCCCGTTCACGGCGTTCTTTTGATTTGATTTTTTCGTTGTAAAAGAGCGGAAGCTCCACATTTTCAAGGGCCGAAGTCCTGGTAAGCAAATTGTAGGATTGAAAGACAAAGCCCAGTTTCGCATTTCTTAACCCGGCCAGCTGATTTTTGTTCAGTTCTGAAATACCTGTTCCATCAAGTTTGTAATCTCCGGCAGTCGGTTTGTCCAGACAACCCAGGATGTTGAGCATGGTCGACTTCCCAGATCCGCTGGCCCCCATGATGGCGACAAACTCACCTTTCATGATCTCCAGGTTGATCCCCTTCAAGGCCTGAACGGTCAGATCGCCCACCTGAAAATACTTCTTGAGGTTATTCACCTCGATAATTGCGTTGCTCATCTTGTTTACTTTCTTTGTCCGGGACGTTGTGGCATAAACGGGCTCCTTGCTGCCGTTTTGGTGGCGGTACCTGATTTCACGGCAGTCATGGAAAGAATAATTTCATCTCCCTGGTTCAATCCTGACAACAATTCGTAATTGATGCCATCATTTTCACCAATCTGGACTTCATGTCGCTGAATGATGGCTCCCCTTTTGGTCCACACATAAGAGCTTTTGGAATCACCTTGCATGGCGTTGGGCAATTTGGCTGCCATCCCTTCAGAAGCGCCGGCAGGCAAAGATTTGATGTACCCGCTGTACACGGTCTGATCGGGAGTAAATCGCAATGACTTACCAGGAACGACGGGAATATCAACTTTCTCATTGACAAAAATTGTGGTACTTGCGGTCATTCCCGGCATCAGTTTCGTGTCAGGATTTGGGGCCTTGATGATCACGGTATAGGTAACAACGTTGGAGGTGACCACCGGTTGTTTCCTGATCTCGGCGACAATTCCGTCAAATTTATGTTCAGGAAAGGCGTCAACTGTAAATGTAACGCGCTGGTTCATGGCCACCTTACCAATATCGGCTTCATCAATCTTGGCCTCCACCTGCATTTGGGTCAAATCGTTTGCGATGGTAAACAAGGTTGGAGTGTTGAAACTTGCTGCAACAGTTTGACCTTCGTCTACGGCACGGTTAAGGATGATGCCATCAATGGGAGAGTAGATCCGTGCATAGGATAAATTGATCCGGTTCTTATCGTACACCGACTTCGCATTTTTGAGTGAAGCCATCGCATTGTTGTAGTTGTACTCTGCCAGATCAAAATCAGATTGGGCAATCAACTTTTTAACGATCAATGATTTGTATCTTTCATATGTACTCTTTTGGTATTTGACCTGGGCCTCAGCCTGATCCACTGAAGCCTTGGATTGGTCGAGCTGGGCCAATAAAGGAGTCTCATCCAGTTGGGCCAGCAACTGACCTTTTTTGACCAGTGAGTTGAAATCTACATCGATCTTCTCAATAACTCCCGATACCTGGGTACCAACCGATACGGTTTTAATGGCCTCAAGGGTCCCTGTGGCGGTTACTGTGTTACTTATTGTTCCTTTCCCCACTTTCACGGTTTCGAAAGTGTAGGTTTGTTCGGCACTCCTGAACATCGTAAAGGCAAGAAAGCCGATGATGAGTAAGAGTACCGCTGATCCTGTGTAAAAATATTTCCTTTTCATCTGATTGTATTTTAACGATTTCCTTTTCCTAATTTTTAATCTGTAATTTTTAATCTGTAATTCTTCAAAGTACCAAGGGGATCCCTTTATAAAAGTCCAGCACTTTGTAGCTGAAAATCAAGCTAAACCTTGCCTGGAGCAATTTGCTTTCAGAAGTGATCAGGTTGGTCTTCTGAACCAGAAAATCCACTGAATTGAGCAGGCCTACCTTGAATTTTTCATCAGTGACATCGTAAGACTCCTTGCTTGATTGCATGAGTTCAACCCCGGCTGCATATTCCGATTTAGCCTTTTCGACATCGGTACAAGCCTGTTCAATCTCCTTTCGCAAGCTGTTTTTTGTATTTATTTCATCAAGTTCAGCGTTGGATACGGCAATGTTGGCAAGCCCAACGTTAGTCCTGACTTGCTTCTTCTGGAAAATTGGGATGGAGAGTGATAAACCTACTGAGGGATTGATTTTGTCTTTTAACTGGGCAGAATAGTCGCTTCCTGTTGTCAGACTCGAATATCCGCTGGATAACCCGGCGCCCATCGTCAGGCTTGGAAGATAATCCGCTTTTGCGATTTGTACATTCAAAACAGCACCCTCCTTGTTCAGTTCTGCATTCCTGATCTGAGGTTTGATTCCCAGGGCAAGGTTGTATATCTCCTGCGCATTTGGCTCTTCTGTTTTGAGCAGCAGGCTGTCAAGATTTGGGGCGCTCACTTCGAAATTTTTGTCAACAGGTAGTTCCATCAATTGCATCAGGGTTACTTTGTTGATGGCCAACTGACTCTCGGTATTTGCCAAAGTTGATTTCTCGTTGGCCAGTTCCGACTTGATCTGAAGAAAATCGGCGTTCGAAATGGCGCCAAGATCCAAACGTTCTTTGGCCAAATTCAGTTGCTCGGTTGTAGATTCAATCTGCTTCCTGGCGTTTTTCACGCTCTCATAACTGTACAAAACCTGGAGGTAGGCATTGAGAATATTTATGCCGACCGACTCCCTGACGGTGGCTGAATAATACTTGCCGCTTTCCAGGTCAATGGAGGCCAATTTGATTTTGTTGGTCAGTTTTTCCCCATTAAACAGCACCACATTCGAATTCACCGAATAGTTGCCGCTGCTGGAGCCTTTGCTGCTCCCATACTGGCCGGTTGAGGAGTCAAAACCCTTGTACCAGTTAAAGTTCTGGCTGGCAGAGGCATTCAGCGAAGGGAGCCTGTTGGCCTGGGCCTGACTTGCGTAAAGCAGGTTTTGGCTGGTTGTGAGATCGGCCTTTTTAACCTGAATGTTGCTGCCCAATGCACAATTGATACACTCTTCAAGTTTCCATACTTTGCTTTGGGCCATCCCGGAGAATCCTGATAAAACGATCAGAAATCCGGTAATTGATAATTTCATCTGTGTTGTCTTCATCGCTTCTTCCATTTTGAAGCAAAAAAACACCACCATTGATTTTTTTGAAAATTAAATAGACGTTTGAGGGGATTTTATCGACTTTTGGGTAGATTTTATCCCGAAACGAAGAAGGCAGGTTGTGAAGATCTAATTTTGGCCAGTGTATGGAGTTCCTTCGAACCTGATACTTAATTTGACGAATTCTAAATAAACATAATTAACCTAATGTCTCTTACTAAATATTTTTTTTTTGCTATTTTAACGGCCGAAATGAATTTATTGCGTGATACCACATTAACAACCTAATCGATAATTTCATTTCATCATTTTTTTAATGACACCAACAACTTATGACTAAACTAAAGGCCCTCACCTTGGTTTTGGCTATGCTATGTCTTTGTATTATTGCGCAACCTTGCGGGGCGCAAAATATTGATGCTATTCGAGCTGACCGGAAATCCTACCTGACAGGAACAGGGAGTGGAGAGACCCTAAAATCGGCAGATCAGGCTGCCCTCAAAGAGATAATCGAACAGATTTCCATACAGATAGAGAGTAGTTTCGAAACAATCAAGACTGAATCGGGTAAGACTTTCAAAGAGTCAGTCAAAGAGGTACTGAACACCTACTCAAATGCCACTCTGACCAATACAGAACGCATTATTCTGCAGGATGAGCCAAATGCAAAAGTTTTTCGTTACATCAAACGGAGTGAAATTGCCAGAATATTTGAATCCAGGAAAAACAAAATCCTTGAGTTATTTCACAATGGAGAGGCTGCTTTGCAAGGTCTTCAGATAGCCGATGCACTGAGATATTTTTACTGGTCCCAAACACTTCTCCGGAGTCATCCGGAAGCATCCGAAATCAAAACCCGGATTTCAGGGAAAGAGGTCCTGTTGATCACCTGGATACCGATGCAAATCAATCAGATCTTTTCAGGCATGAGTTTTAGCGTAGAGGCCATAGAGCCAAATCAGGGTTACTCAACCTACGTATTGAAAATCCTGTACAAAAACAATCCCGTTCAAAATTTCGATTATACCTATTGGAGCGGGCGGGACTGGTCAAATATTGTTAGTTCGAAAGATGGTTTAGGCATTGTGGAATTACCCCGAACTGAAGATAAAAAGATGATACGTCTCCGGGCCGAATATATATTTGAAGGGGAGGCCAATATTGATCCCGAACTTCGAAACGTCCTGGAGAAAATGTCATCGGTACCATACAAAAACAGCTATTACACTTTAAGTTCCCTGCCATCTTCGAGGGATACTCGTATCGCGGAAGCAAAGGTTCACCAAGATTTAGCCCTTCAGAATAAAAGGGACTCTACAGAGAATCTTGCATTGGCAGAAAAAGATCATGCGGATAGTTCAATGCACATACTCCCAAAATATAAGGCGGATGGCGAAGCAATGAACTCTTTGGTAAGGGCTATCAGGCAAAAGGATTTTGATTCGGTGCGAAATCTGTTTACTGAGGATGGTTTTTCAATCTTCCAGCAGCTGCTGAAATATGGCAATGCCCAGATTATAAAAACGTTCGAATTGAAGTACTATCAATATGGCGAGTATGTTATCTGTCGCTCAATCCCAATGTATTTCAGCTTTAAAACAAATAACAGGACTTTCATGGAAGATGTGGTTTTCTACTTTGATAGTCAACACAAGATCTGCAATCTCACTTTCGGCCTATCAAACAGAGCCTTGGAAGATATTGCCTCCAACAATAGCTGGAGTGAGGCCAACAGGGTTCTTCTGATCAGCTTTCTGGAAAACTACAAATCTGCCTTTGCCCTCAAACGTTTCGATTACATCAGCAAAATATTCTCTGATGATGCGCTTATTATCACAGGATGGATGACCAAAATAAACTCATCCGACCAATCTCCTTATGTCAACAATATGAATGTCAGGTATAACCGTCAGTCAAAGTCAGAATATCTGAAAAAACTAAAATATTCCTTTGACAGCAAAGAGTACATCAACATTCGTTTCGCGGAGAACAAAGTCAGGCGTTCGGGTAAAGGCAACGATATTTATGGAATTCAAATCAAACAGGATTATTTCTCCTCCAATTATGGTGATTCAGGATATCTTTTCCTTTTGGTGGATCTCTCCGACACATTGAAGCCACAAATCCATGTCCGGACTTGGCAACCGGCAAAGAATGCTGATGGGAGCATTTATGGATTAGCTGATTTTTAACGCCTCTAATGATTTGCAAATAAATGAGATAGATGAGATTTTTGCATATTTTATTTCTAATACTTCTCTTCTCAGGAACTATCCTGGCCCAGCAGCGATTTCGGGTTGCTGCGGTATGTACTCTCTCCCAAGGCTTCTGAAAGCATGACCGGTACTACTCCAACCTCTTATGCATCAACTGATCAAATCGTGAAAGGACTTTGCTATTACTACCAGTACGATTCCCGAAAGAGAATGGTGGTAAAACAACTGCCGGGAGCAGAAAAAGTCTGCATGGTCTATGATGCACGGGACAGGCTGGTACTGGTACAGGACGGGAAGACCCGCGCTGAGAATGCAAACAAATGGCTCTATACCAAATATGAGAACAACATGAACCGACCCGTTGAAACCGGCTGGCTGGTTACCACAAACCCGCTTACAACCATTACTTCCGATTTTTGGACTGCGGTTGATTTTCCAGCAGGTTATACCTCGTCTGATATTCTGACGCAGAGCGGTTATGATTCTTATCCTAACAGCGGCCTTTGTGGTTTATCCAACAAAAACACAGCGGTAAAGGGTATGCTGACCTATCATAAATCGAAAATCCTGGATGGAAGCGGGTACACTGAAACGTTCACCTTTTATGACGACAAATATCGTGTGGTCCAAACCAATGTGCAGGGAGGGCCTGTCGGGCAAGTTACCACCAACACCTATGATTTCGTGGGAAAACTGACAACCAGTACCGAAACCTACTCCGGGCAGGTAGCCCAAACCATCACCAAAACCTTTACCTACGACCATGCCGGGCGTTTGGAGAAGGTGGAGCAGCAAATCTCCGGAGATACCGCCAATGGCAACGTGGTGCTGGCACAGAACGACTACAACGAACTGGGACAGCTGATGCTCAAAAAGCTGCACTCGGCCGGTGAAACCAGTTTCGTGCAGGATATCGATTACCTCTACGATGTGCGGGGATGGCTCAGTAGCATCAACGACCCGGCTAGTCCTTCGGCCAGTAAGTTGTACAGTCAGCTCAACTATTTTGGGAACGGGAATATCCAGGATATGAGCTGGAAAAATACAATGCTGGACGCGCAAAACGCTGTTGTGGCGACCAACAAGCAGAGGTATGGTTTTACATATGACGGGCTGAACCGAATAACGGCTGCGGCCTATTCCGAGCTCAATGCAAGCAATGTTACAGTCAACTCAGGCAATTTCAACGAAAGTTACGGTTACGACTCCAACGGAAATATCGCGACCCTTAGCAGACAAGGCAACAGGGTGCTTTCAAGAACTTCGCCGGTGTATGGCTTGATTGATAACCTTACTTACAACTATCTGAACAATAGTAATAGCAACCAGCTTAGTTCTGTCAGTGATGCCATCGCCTCAGGTGTAGTCAGCCATGATCTGGAATACAAGCCAGCCACAGGAACATATACCTATGACAACAATGGCAATGCTACCTATGTGCCCCAAAGAAGCGTTTCGGCTACCTACAATTATCTGAACCTCCCTTCAGCGGTAACTGTTGGATCACAGGGAACTATTTCCTATCTTTACGATGCCTCCGGCGCCAAGCTGAAAAAGACAGTTGGCTCTGCCATCAGCTATTACCAGGGCAGCGTTCTTAAAATTAATGGAACAGATATTGTGATGACAGGCGAAGGGCGTGCCGTTAAAAACGGCACATGGGGTTACGAGTACGACCTGA
The DNA here is from genome assembly GCA_037440345.1 of Prolixibacter sp. Classification (GTDB taxonomy): domain Bacteria; phylum Bacteroidota; class Bacteroidia; order Bacteroidales; family Prolixibacteraceae; genus CAINVV01. The sequence continues at coordinate 1,974 of JBBIUJ010000063.1, read as the reverse complement.
AAGACCATCTGGGCGACACCCGGGTAAGCTTCTCGGCGGGCAATGGGACCGCGCTACCGCAGCAGTACAAGGATTATTACCCTTATGGACTGGAGATGGCACAGGCTTATACCACCGTTGGCACCCCTACCAAATACCTTTACAACGGCAAAGAGCTGCAGGATGAGTACGGGTTGGGGTGGTATGATTACGGCGCTAGATTCTATGATCCGGCGATCGGGAGGTGGAGCGTGATCGATAACAAGGCGGAGAAATACTACTCTTGGTCGCCATACGTTTATGCAATTAACAATTCTATTAAGTTTATTGATCCCGATGGAAATGATATTTATATATATTCTCCAGGTCAAGTTAAGCCCTTTATATTTAATGGGAAAAATGCGTCTTCGGCACCAGATATTCCTTTCGTTCAAAGTGTGCTAAAGGCATATGCCTATAACACAAGAAATGGAGGTGGCGATAACATAAAGGAAGCAGCCTCTAATCCTGATTTAAAAATATCTCTCACTTTAGCAGATGACGAACTTGGTTCTCAAGGAGGAGGTACCAACAGTATCTATTTTAACGGAGAAGTTACTTGGAGGCCAGATCAAGGAGTACTTTCAGAAGATGGCAGCTTAATTGCGTCTCCAGCTACTGTTATGGAAGAAGAGTTTGATCATGCAGTAGATGCAGCAAAACACCCTACAGATCATGCTACTAGGGAAAGCACACAAGATGATCGTTATGGAAATAGAGAAGAAAAAAGAGCTGCAGAAGGTTCTAATGCAAAAACAGGACAAGCAAATAAAGAATATCCAAATGGTAAAAAAATGGAAAACCATAGAGGAACGGTGGTCGTTGTAGATGGTGGCCCAACTTCAACAAAAATTAACAAAGAAAAGTCACAAGCCCTTACTCATTTGCGGTTCCGATTTTCTGAAAAGAAAGATATGGAGAAAGATATAAACAATATTAATAGAGCTACGAAATGATAAGACCAAAAATATTAAACATATCATATTTTGTTCTTTTTTTTATAATCTCAGGATGCTCATTAAAGAATAAAAATATTGATAGTATAAAAAACATTGAGGTTATTTATGCAAAAGGAGTGATTTCACCTGTAACCATGCTTAAGTGTGGTCAAATAAGAGCATTTCCTCCAGGTTTAATAATCGACACTTTAATAATTGATAAAGATTTTTTAATGACCGTAGGAACGCTGATTAAAAAAATGGAAAAAAAAGACAATAGAGATAATCTTTCAGATTGCGACGTTCGTCTAGATTGTATAATAAACTATTGGAACAATAAAACAAAGACAATTTGTATCGGAAATTTTAATTGTATAAAACTAAATGGAATATATCATAAAGATTGTGATACTTTATCCTATCTGATTAAGAAAAGCGTTGGTTACTACAATTATATTAAAAAAGAGTATTTGATCAATTTTAAAGAAATTCAAAAATTTGGAGTGCCAGAAGATTATAGACTAATCATCGAGGAACATGTTCCGATTCCAAAATATAAATGAACCACGCTTGTTGGGATATGCTCCAAAGTTTGCAGTCGCTGGTGGTGATTTGCAATCAGCACTTCTAAGCAAGTGATTTATAATCACAGAATTATAAACAACAAAACCTGACCGCTGTGCCGGGTTTTGTTGTTTATAGAGCTGCAATATTTTTATTAAAGAAGTCCTTAAATTTTTTCTTGGTCAGGAAGGTTTCGACCATTTCAAAGATCATGTTTTTTTCTTCCTGATCAAGTTCCTGTATCAGTTTAACCTGTTCGGTGGTGGTTTTATCCTCCACGCTTGCCTCTTTGGGGATATCTTCGCCCAAATGCACCAGTTTGTCAATGGTCATGTTAAAGAAGTTGGCAATCTTATCAACAGTGGCTACCGAAATCAACCAATATACAAAAGTATGGTTTTACCTACAACGGGCTGAACCAACTTACTGCAGCGGCCTATTCCGAGCTCAATGC
>JBBIUJ010000062.1:0-16527 GCA_037440345.1 Prolixibacter sp. | reverse complement strand
AGAAAACCCTATGCAGAAATTGATTTGCATAGGGTTTTGTTTTTTGAAGTATATTGAAAATTTGGTAACAAGAAGACATACAAGCAGCCCCATGTTTTGTGTTTGAAAAATACCCAACTATGGAAGGAATATTTTAATGTAATCCCGGCAGGGATTATAGGTAGGTAGAAGAATGAATAGAACGAAAATACCGTCCCGGCTGGGACGGTATTCATCATTATGTCTTATTTCTACCCACATTTTGTTCCTAACGGAACCTGCATCTTTCATCCTCGCTCCCGCGCGGGAGCAGGGGAATGTCAGTTACAATAACTTGGAAGTCTTCTCCGCCAACGATCTGTATAGTTTCTCACTTACCGGCACCAGCGGCAACCGGACTATATTTTGACACATTCCAACCGAATGCATAGCGGCTTTAACCCCGGGAGGGTTACCTTCTGCAAAGAGATCATCCACAAGCGACTGCATCTCCAATTGAATGGCGGCAGCATTCGGATAATCGCCGTTTAGTGCGTAGTGGGTCATGGCGGAAACCAACCTGGGTGCAAGGTTGGCTGCTACCGAGATCACTCCCTGGCCACCGAGTGAGGTTATTGGAACGATGAGGGCATCATCACCGGAGATGACGCTGAATGTATCGGGTTTTCCCTTTAATATTTTGATAATCTCACCAAAATTCCCGGATGCTTCCTTGACACCAACAATGTTTGCCGCATCGTGAGCCAGACGAAGTGTGGTTTCAGCGCTCATGCTGGTACTTGTCCTTCCGGGTACGTTATAAAGAACAACCGGAATTGGACTGGAAGCCGCAATGGCCCTGAAATGTTGGTAGATTCCCTCCTGGGATGGTTTGTTGTAGTATGGAACAACGGATAAAATGCCATCCGCCTTTTGAAGATTGAGCGCTTTCAACTGATCAATCACGTCGGAAGTACTGTTGCCGCCAACGCCAACCATCACAGGGATTTTGCCTTCAGTTCTGGCGATGACAAAGTCGACCAGCGACTGCTTTTCTGCTTGAGACAAAGTTGCGGTTTCGGCTGTTGTACCCAATACAACAAGATAATCCATTTGATTTTCGATCTGTGCATCGACCAGTCTGCCCAAACTGCTGTAATCTATCTGAAGATCACTGAGAAATGGGGTAATGAGTGCCACACCGGCACCATGAAATACTTTGCTCATTGTTTTAGTTGTTCTCGTTCAATTTTTCAAGATAATGTACAATCTGTTCCATCAAAAAACTACATTTTGGATTGGCCGTGACGTCTATCTCAAGATCGTACATATTTGGGTCCAACCCTCGCCAACCCACTTTGAACCTCGCCACCGAGTGTATCAAAAGGTATTGTAACGCGATACTCTTTACCAGGGACAAATCGATCAGAATGTCAAATTCCTGCTGCACAAACTGCAATCCCTCACCACTTTTTGGACGGCCAAAGAAACTTACATTGCTGCTGTTCATGAACCAGGAGTTGGAAACGGTCGACAGGGTCTCTTTCTCTCTTTTCGAGTTGATGTAAGCGATGCCAAACGATTTGATGTCGCGCTCAGTCAAAATTTTTCGAAGCGACTCGTAAGTCTCAATACTCTCTTCGTCTGCCGGATTCCAAAGGATTCCAATCGATTTCGCTTCAGGCAGGGTGATTATTTTGACCGGCCTGATTTGCCTCCTATATGCCTGGAACAATTTTTTTTTGATGTACGAATCGAATATTCTTCTAAACATGGCGACAAAGTTATGTATTCGAACTAAAAATCAATGCTATTTTATACACCGGATTTTCTGTTGCAACTTTCAATTTGTAAGCAAACGGTAGCTTTCCTCTGAAATGACCGGGATCTTGAGTTGGGTGGCTTTTTCTAATTTTGATGGTCCAATATTTTCGCCTGCAATAAGATAGCTTGTTTTTGATGAAATTGATGTGGCGTTTTTTCCACCATGCAATTCGATGTCAGCTTTCAATTCGTCACGAGAATAATTTTTGAATGTTCCGGAAATGACGAACGACAATCCTTTTAATTTTTCAGAAGATCCTTCCAATTGTATGCTTTCTGTCTCCAGTTTTAACGGCACATTTTTGAGTCTGTCAATCAATTGCAGGTGCTGCTCCCTGGAAAACCAGTCGAGGATGCTTTCCGCTATTTTTACGCCGATTTCATCCACGGATGTCAGGGTTGTCAGATCGGACTGTTTCAGCAAGTCGATGGATTTTATGCTTCGCGCAAGCTTTTTCGCAACAGTTTCGCCCACATACCTGATTCCCAGTGCAAAAAGTACCCGTTCGAAGGAAATCTCTGCTGAGGCTTTAAGTCCGTCGAGGATCCTGTCGGCCGATTTATCGCCCATCCGGTCGAGCGACACCAACTGCTCTTTTTTCAGATCGTAGAGATCGGCCACATTGCGAACCAGACCTTGTTGGTAAAGCAGATCGATGGTTTCACTGCCGAGGCCATCTACATTCATCGCCTTGCGGCTGATAAAATGTTCGATCTTACCTTTGATCAGCGGCGGACAGCCATCTTCGTTCGGGCAGTACCACGCGGCTTCGCCCTCTTCCCTGACCAGGGCGGTACCACACTCAGGGCAGTCGTGAATGAACTGAACCGCTGAACTGGAAGGATCTCTTTGTGTGGTGTCTATCCCCACAATTTTTGGGATAATCTCGCCCCCTTTTTCCACGAAAACAATGTCATTCAGGTGCAGATCCAGGCTTTGGATTACATCCGCGTTGTGCAGTGAGGCCCTTTTGACAACGGTCCCACCCAGTTGCACCGGTTCGAGGTTGGCAACCGGTGTCACGGCTCCGGTTCGGCCTACCTGGAAATCGATGCTCAGCAATCTTGTCGCCACGCGCTCGGCTTTAAATTTATAGGCGATGGCCCACCTCGGGCTTTTGGCGGTGTATCCCAGCTCTTCCTGTATCCTTTTGGAGTTGACTTTGATGACTACACCATCCGTAGCGAAAGGAAGCTCTTCTCTTTTTTGGTCCCAAACCGAAAGGTATTGCAGAATTTCAGCCGCATCCCTGCACTTCTGCGCATGGGGTGAGATTTGGAATCCCCAGTCGGAAGCCATTTGCAGGAATTCATAATGCCCGTCCTCTGGCAGGTTTTCGCCCAGGATGTAGTAGAAATAGGCATCCAGCTTTCTGGAGGCCACCATAGATGAATTCTGCATTTTCAGGGTACCGGAAGCCGCATTCCTGGGGTTGGCAAAGAGTTGTTCCCCCTGTTCTGCCCGCTCGCGGTTCAGTGCATCAAAAACGGCAAAGGGCATCACAATTTCTCCCCTGATCTCGAATTGTGCCGGATAATTACCACGAAGTTTAAGGGGTATGGAACGGATGGTCCGGACATTTAACGTTACATCGTCACCTTTCTCACCATCGCCCCGGGTAACTGCCCTCAGGAGTTCACCTTCCTGGTAAGTCAGGCTGATAGAGGTGCCATCCAGTTTGAGTTCACACACGTAATCGGGTTTCTCTCCTGAGAATTTCTCCACCCTTTGGACAAAATCGCTGACTTCTGTTTCCGAATAGCTGTTGGAGAGCGAAAGCATGGGATATTGGTGTACCACCTGCTGAAAATCTTGTGAGATATCGCTTCCTACGCGTTGGGTAGGGGAGTTGGGGTCTGCGAATTGCGGAAATTTGCTTTCGAGGGCGAGAAGATCACTTATCAGCATGTCGAACTCAAAATCCGTGATAGCAGGCTGATTGAGTTTGTAATAGTTATAATTGTGTTGGTCAATATCCTGACGCAGTTGGTTGATTCTTTTTTTTACTTCTTCGGGCAACATAAAAAGCGATTTTTCAAGTGGTTTAAAAGTATAAAAAAGGAAGCAATCTTTTTCCTATTCACACATTGTTGATAACATATTCCAAATTAACCAGAGACCCTATTTGGAATTGTAAAACCTAAAATTGTACATTTGCACTGAAACTAGGTTTCATTCCCTCATTTCAGATGGGATGAATCTAAAAGGGAATCCGGTGCAATTCCGGAGCTGTACCCGCAGCTGTAAGCCCACTCAAGAGGTTTCTGAATCAAAGCCACTGTTCCGATCAGTCGGAATGGGAAGGCGCAGAAAACCGGGCGAGCCAGAAGACCTGCCAGTTTCAACTATATTTTTCGCTATCGGGATGAACAGCGATGAGTTTTGTGCAAATTTTTTCAATGCGTTGATATTTAATTTATTAAACTAATTCTGTTATGAGAAGATTATTTTCATTGGTCTCTGTTTTGTTGTGTGTTCTATTGTTTGTTGCCTCATGTAGTAAAAAGGAGGAGGTAAATATTCAAACAATTGATTTTGAATCTTTGTCTGTCCCATCGGTTGGTTATTGGAATGGTTCTGATGCAACTGGTTCATTTACTTCCTCGGACATGAAATTCTACAACCAATATAATTCTGCCTGGAATTCGTGGAGTGGATTTTCCTATTCGCAGAAGAATGATGTTACTACTGCTGGTTTTGAAAATGAGTTCAGCGTAGTCGATCCGGCCAACCAGAAAAACAAGTTTGCCATTTTCTATCCCTCATTTGGAGATGACATTTTTGGCCAGTTTGCCTACAATCAGGATTATACAATTAAATCAATTGATCTGTGCAACAGTACCTATGCCGCACTCAGTATGAAAAATGGCAATGCTTTTTGCAAGAAATTTGGAGGAAATATGGGTATGGACCAGGATTGGTTCAAAGTAACCATTACCGGTTATGACCACAATAACAAATTGGTGGGAACTAAAGAGGTTTATCTGGCTGATTTTAGATTTTCAGATTCGTCTAAAGATTATTTTCTCAACAAGTGGACCACAGTAGATCTTACTTCATTGGGGAAGGTAAATAAAATAACTTTTGCTTTTGCCTCCTCTGATACAGGCGCTTATGGGATTAATACACCGACTTATGTTTGCCTGGATAATCTGAAGTATATTAAAGATGATGTGAATTTGCAGTAAACGTCAGATTGCTTCGTCGTTCCTCCTCGCAATGACGGTGCATTTAGCGACATTTGTTACAGGTAGTTTTTCCATCATAAAAAAACAAATAAATATGCACCGTCATTGCGAGCGAAGCGAAGCAATCTGCAGCCCATTGTAAAATGTTAGTTAAATTTCTTCAATGCCCTAACTTTTTTTTCAAAATCACGTAACAAATTATGTCGCTAAAGAAATATACTGTTTCTTTGCACATTAAATTTTAAAAAACTTTGTAATGGTTACAGTTTCAAAAGATAGTATGGTTACCCTGACCTACGATTTGAGGTTGGATGGTAAAGAAGGTGAGATATTTGAGTCAGCAACACAGGAGAGTCCGCTGATCTTTCTTCATGGCGCGGGGTTAATGATTCCAGCTTTTGAAGAGCAACTTATTGGTAAAAAATCGGGTGATAAATTTGAGATTGACATTCCTGCAGCAAGTGGATACGGTGAAATCAATGAAGAAGCCGTTGTTGAGTTGCCACTCGACATTTTCAAGGTAGATGGAAAAGTCGATGATCAACTGGTGACTCCCGGGAATAGCGTACCAATGATGTCTGCACACGGTCAGCGCATGGATGGTATTGTTGTATCTGTTGAGGGTGAGGTTGTTACCATGGATTTTAATCACCCGTTGGCCGGAGAAGACCTTCATTTTACAGGTGAGATTCTTGAAGTACGTGAAGCCTCAGCCGAAGAATTGAATGCAGCCTACAGTTCAGGCGGCTGCGGCTGCGGAAGCGGTGGCGGTTGCGGAAGCGGTGGCGGATGCGGCGATGGTGGCTGTGGCGACAGCAGTTGTGGTGTTGATGAGTCACAATCAGTTGGATGCGGCAGCGGTTGCGGATGCCACTGATTAATGGACAATTGACAATGGATAATTGACAATTGACAATGAGAGGATAAATTGATTGTGAATTATTCAAGGTCGTTTAAACGATAAAAAAACCCGGGTGAAAACATCCGGGTTTTTTATTTTTTCATTAAACCTTTACAATCCTGAAGAATCTAACCAAGAATAACAGAAAAGTTGAATAAATTTAGCCTGTTAAAAAAACCAACCATTTTGAACAGCTTCGGAAAAATATTTACGCTTACCTCTTTTGGTGAGTCCCACGGTGCCGCCATAGGTGGTGTTGTAGACGGTTGTCCTGCAGGCGTTAAAATTGACATTGATTTGATTCAGGCCGATCTGAACCGTAGAAAGCCAGGGCAATCGCACATCACCACTTCCAGGCAGGAATCGGATCAGGTTGAGTTGCTTTCGGGGATTTTTGAGGGTTACACGACCGGCGCCCCCATAGGTTTCCTGGTAAGAAACAAGGATCAGCATTCGGCCGATTATTCCAATATTAAAGATCTGTACCGTCCTTCGCATGCAGATTTTACCTACGATCAGAAATATGGCTTCAGGGACTACCGTGGAGGCGGCAGGTCTTCGGCCCGTGAAACCATTGCGCGAGTCGTAGCCGGTTCCATAGCCAGACAGATGCTGGCAATTTCCGGCATTCAAATCCAGGCTTACGTTTCAAGGGTTGGTGAAATAGCGCTGGAAAAATCTTACCAGGATCTTGATCTCCAAAAAATCGAAACCAATATTGTCAGGTGTCCCGATCCGGAAACTGCTGAGCGCATGATTCACAGAATCGAAGAGGCAGGACGAAATCATGATACCGTCGGTGGCGTAATTACCGGAGTGGCGACTGGTGTTCCGGCCGGATGGGGAGGACCGGTTTTCAACAAACTTCATGCAGATCTGGGTTCTGCGATGTTGGGAATCAATGCCGTCAAAGGTTTTGAATATGGCTCAGGATTTTCAGGGACCAGGCTTTCAGGTTCACAGCACAACGATATTTTTATTCCATCGGAAAGCGGAATCAAAACACAGACCAACCATTCAGGTGGTGTTCAGGGAGGTATCTCCAATGGGCAGGATATATACTGGAATGTGGCATTTAAACCGATAGCTACATTATTAAAGGAACAAAGTACAGTCGATATTCATGGTAATGAGGCTGTTGTAAATGTAAAAGGCAGACACGACCCTTGTGTATTGCCCAGGGCTGTTCCAATTGTTGAGGCAATGGCCGCACTTGTTTTGGCCGATCATTTCTTGTTAAGCAGAGTTTCTAAATTATAAAAATTAAAAGTTATGGAAGCAAAAGAGGCAATTATCAAGGCAATGGAAAAGGCTGGCAAGCCGTTGAAAGGTGGCGAAATCGCTGAAGCATCAGGTGTTGACAAAAAAGAGGTAGATAAACTGATCAAAAAACTTGTTGCGGAAGGCAAAGTTGATTCTCCCATTCGCTGTTTTTATGCATTGGTGAAATAAAACCACAAATGAACACAAATGGGCACAAATGATCATGTAAGCACTTATGTTTGTGTCCTTTGTGTGTCCTTTGTGTCTTTCCCGAAAAATCGGGACAAGTCGTGGTGAAATACTTATTGAAGGCTTAAACTAACTGAATCAATACTTGAAATAATGACCCAACTTGCCAAAGTTACCTTGTTGATGGCGGTAACTATGTTTCTATTTTCGTCTTGTAAAAATGATGCGAAAAAGAGTGGCGCTCCTGCCGAGGGAAGAAACATTCTGACCGTGGATGGTCAGGTGCTTACACTATCCACCCTCGATTTTTCAAATGTATATACCGGCAAACTTCTTGCCAATGAAGAGATTGACATCCGGCCTGAAATATCGGCGAAAGTAACCGGGATATTTTTTAAAGAGGGGAGCAACGTTTCCAAAGGGGAATTGCTGGTAAAGATGTTTGACAAAGATTTACAGGCCCAGTTAAAATCCAACGAATTGCAGATTGAACTCGCACAAAAGGAGTTGGACCGCAAAAAAGAGCTATATCAGTTCAAGGGGATCAGCAAAGAGGAGCTCGATATTTCTGAAAACAATTTCAATACGCTGAAAGCAGCAAACGACCTGATTAAAGCGCAGATTTCCAAAACCGAACTCCATGCGCCGTTTTCGGGGGTAGTTGGGTTGCGAATGGTGAGTGAAGGGGCCTTTGTATCCAACACAACCATTATCACCTCGCTTCAACAGATTGATCCAATCAAGGTGGATTTTGCTGTTCCCGAAAAGTTTATTTCCAACCTCAATATCGGAAAAGAGTTTGATTTTGGCATTGATGGCAGGGAGGAACGGTTTACCGCTAAAATTTATGCCCTCGAATCCAAAATAGATCCCCAAACCGGATCCATCCGGGTACGTGCGCTTTGTCCCAATCCTAAACGGGTTTTGTACCCGGGATCATATTCGAAAATTGACCTTAAACTCTATCCCAATAAGGAATGCATCATGATTCCCGCTAAGGCTACCGTACCACTTATGGAGGGAGAACAGGTATTTGTGTTGCGAAAGGGAAAAGCAAAGGCGGTTGATATCAAAACAGGCTACCGTACATCGCGTGAGATTGAAGTAACCAATGGTTTAGCTCCCAATGATACACTGATATTGAGCGGCTTGTTACAAGTCAAAGAGGGTATGGCAGTCAAAGTGAAGATTCAGAACAGGTAACCAAATTTTGAAACGAACGACATGAAATACTTATGAGAAAATCTTTATACCAACCGATAATGAAAATGAGAGTATTCCATGCGGCCATAAAAGAACAAAATATTATCGCATGAACATTGCTTCCACCAGTATCAAACGGCCTGTACTAGCTTCTGTACTATCCATTCTGTTACTACTTTTTGGTTTCGTTGGTTTTAAAATGCTTGGATTGCGCGAATTTCCGAGTGTAGATCCACCCATTGTCACCGTTTCCACCTCCTACACGGGGGCTAATGCGGATGTAATGGCGACGCAAATTACCCAGGTACTGGAGGAATCGATCAACGGAATTGCCGGAATACGTACGTTAACCTCCTCGTCCAGTGATGGTAATAGCCGAATTACTGTCGAATTTAACATTGATGCTGACATGGAGGCGGCGGCCAACGACGTTCGCGACCGGGTCTCGCGTGTGGTAAACCGTCTGCCACCCGATTGTGATCCTCCTGTCGTTGTCAAAACGGATGCCGATGCTGATGCAATCCTCACTTTGACTGTCCAGAGCAATGCCAGAAGCCTGCTTGAATTAACTGACTATGGAATTAATGTTTTCAAGGAGCGGCTTCAAACCATTCCGGGAGTGAGCGATATCAGAATCTACGGAGAGAAAAAATATGCCATGCGGCTTGAGTTGGACCCTGCCAGACTCACCTCCTTTCAGATCTCTCCAACGGATATCAGGACCGCGCTTCAAAGGGAAAATGTCGAATTGCCCTCGGGCAGGATAGAGGGTTATCAACGTGAGTTGACGATCAGAACGCTTGGGAGGCTAACAACAGAAGAGGAGTTCAATAATCTTCTGATCAAAGAGCAGAATGGTGTTTTGATCAGGTTGAAGGACATTGGAAGAGCAGTTCTTTCTGCAGAATCATTGAAAAGCAGCTTCAAAGGAAACGGAGGGGTACAAATGATTGGACTGGCGATCCAGCCTCAGCCCGGTTCCAACCACATTGCCATCGCTGATGAATTTTACAAAAGGGTCGAAAGGCTCAAACAGGAGGTGCCTCCTGACCTTAAGCTTTCAATTCTCAATGATATTACGGTAAATATCCGAAAAGGGATCAAGGAGGTGGAGGAGACTATCTTCTTCTCATTTGCCCTGGTTGTACTGGTCATATTTGTCTTTTTAAGGCACTGGAGAACAACATTGATACCCGTTCTGGCCATTCCAATTTCCCTGATCGGAACATTTGCCATCATGTATTTTGCCGGTTTCACAATTAACCTCCTGACTTTGCTTGGTATCGTGCTGGCAACAGGACTTGTCGTGGACGATGCCATTGTCGTGCTTGAAAATATTTACAAGAAGATCGAATTGGGTGAAAAACCCATGGCGGCGGGTCACAAAGGTTCTGAGGAGATCATATTTGCCATCATCTCGACCACCATCACCCTGGCTGCCGTATTTTTGCCCATTATGTTTTTAAGCGGAATTACGGGAAGGCTCTTCCGGGAGTTTGCAGTGACTGTAGCCGGATCGGTTCTGATTTCCGCCTTTGTTTCGCTCACCCTCACCCCGATGATGTGTGCAAGAATGCTCAGGAAAAGTACTTCAGAATCGAAATTGTACCGCAGCAGCGAACTCTTTTTTGAGAGAATGACTACCGGCTACCACAATTCGTTGAGATCTTTCATCAAACACCGGTGGATAGCAGTGGTGATCATGATCGCATCACTTTTTATTATTGTGCTGATTGGAAGGATGATCCCATCCGAACTTGCCCCGATGGAAGATAAAAGCAGGATACGGATTACTGCCACGGCGCCTGAAGGTACAGCCTACGAATCGATGGATAATTACATGTCTAAACTGGCGGAGATACTTGATACGATTCCTGAAAAGTCGACTTTGATGATCATGACCGGAATGCAGGGAACCAATATAGGTATGGCAAGGATTGGCCTGGTCAATCCGGATGAACGGACACGCTCGCAACAGGAGATTGCAGACTGGCTGAACGGATTGCTGCGAAAAAATAATTTTGCCAGGGGATATGCCACACAGGAACAGACTATTGCAACCACCAGAAGAGGTGCCGGACTACCGGTCCAGTTTGTTATCCTGGCGCCTGATTTTGAAAGTCTGAGGGAAGTTTTGCCTAAATTTTTGGATAAAGCCATGGAAGACAAAGCATTTCAGGTTGTCGACGTGGATTTGAAATTCAACAAACCTGAACTGAGGATCGATATTGACCGTGACCGCGCAAAAACTCTTGGCGTGACCATCCGCGACATTGCCGAAAACCTCCAGCTTTATTTCAGTCAGCAACGCTATGGCTATTTTGTTATGAGGGACAGACAGTACCAGGTGATTGGGGAAGCATCGCGGTCGAACCGCGACAATCCCATGGATCTTTCTTCCATTTATGTGAGAAATTCTGCCGGAAAGCTGATCCAGTTGGACAATGTACTGAAGATTTCGAATCAGAGCAATCCTCCTCAGATCTATCGTTTCAACAGATATGTTTCCGCAACTGTTGCTGCTCAGCCTGCCACCGGCGTTACACTGGGCGAAGGGATTGCCGAAATGAAGAGTATTGCAAAAGAGGTGCTGCCTGAAAATTATTCTACCTCTTTGGCAGGATCCTCCCGCGACTTTGATGAAAATGCCAGCAGTTTGGTTTATGCCTTTGTGTTTGCACTGATCCTTATCTTCCTGGTGTTGGCAGCGCAGTTTGAAAGCTACCGCGATCCGATGATCGTGATGCTGACGGTGCCGCTGGCCATTGCCGGGGCTTTGATATCGTTGATCGCATTCGATCAGACGCTGAACATTTTTAGCGAAATTGGAATCATTATTTTGATAGGAATAGTAACCAAAAACGGAATCCTGATTGTCGAGTTTGCCAATCAGAAAAAACTATCCGGCTTGCCTTTAAAGGAGGCGGTACTGGAGGCTGCAACGCTTCGTTTGCGTCCAATTTTAATGACCAGTCTGGCTACCATGCTGGGAGCACTTCCGATCGCTCTGGCCCTTGGCGCTGCGGCGAAAAGTCGTGTTCCGATGGGTATTGCCATTATTGGTGGTCTGATGTTCTCATTGATACTAACACTTTACATCGTACCTGCGCTCTATACTTTAATCTCAGGAAAAATAGAATTTGCCGACGAGGCCGAGGAATTGGAAGCCGATATCGAAGATTAGTAACACCGTACGAGGGAAAACAAGAAAATGAAAAAAGTAGTTTTAAATATTGGTATTCTGTTGTGCATGGGTTTTATGGCAAGAGGGCAGGCTGGTTCACTAAGTCTTGAAGAGGCCATCTCAATAGGGATGAAGAACAATTTTTCCATTCAAATTGCCAACAACGATTCAAAAATCGCTAAAAACAACAATACCCTTGGCAATGCTGGTTTTCTTCCGAGTCTGAGTTTTAATGGCGGAACGAAGAAAAGCATTACCTCCACAAATACGGAGGATATGTCAGGGGTTAGAACTGAAAGTTCCAACCTGCAAACATCCAACTACAACATGGGGGCTTCGCTCGACTGGACCCTGTTCAACGGATTCGGGATGTTCATCAAAAAGGAGAGGCTTGGATCCTTGCAAATGCTTCAACAGACTGCAACCAGAGCCACGATAGAGAATACGGTTTCGGAGATCGTTATCTCCTATTTTGCCATTGTGCAATTGAAAAACCTGCTTCAGGTCCTGCAGAATGCGATTGATTTTTCGAATAGCCGGTACGAACTGACAAGAAAGAAATTGCAGATAGGTTCTACGTCAGAATTGGCCTTTTTAAAATCTTCAACGGATCTCAATGCCGACAGTGCCTCCTTTTTACGTCAGAAGGTGGCGCTCAACAATGCCAAAGCTAAACTAAAAGCAATGTTGGTGATGGAAACCACCGCGGATTTTGATGTCACCTCCACCATTCAGTTTAGTCAATTGCTCGATTATGGCAGTCTAAAAGAGGCTCTGGTTTCATCCAATAGCCAGATAAATCTGGCCAAACAGTCTGCGGATATTGCATTACTTGACTACAGGTTGACGCATTCCCCGAAGTATCCGCAAGTTGCTTTTTATACTGATTATACCTACAATCATTCAAAGTACAATTGGGGTTCTACGTCTGTCAATCAGAATAGTGGACCTGTTTTTGGCCTGAATCTTTCCATTCCCCTATTTGACGGATTTAATAAAAGCAGGGCTGCCGCAAATGCCCGTATAGAGGCAGAATCGAGCAAATTATCTTATCAACAGGTTCTGGTAAACACGGAAGCTTCACTTTGGCAAATTTATAATGAATACAAAAATGATTTGAAATTGGTCACTCTCGAGACGGCCAATCTTCAGGTCGCCAGACACACTGCCAAAATATCGTTCGAAAAATTCAGGATAGGTGAGATGAGTGATTATGAACTCCGTCAAATACAACTCTCTGAACTGGAAGCAGAAAATAGTCTTCTATCTGCCCAATTTCAAGCCAAAAAATCTGAAACGGAGTTACTTCGTCTGAGTGGAAAACTGATAGAAGACAAAAAAAGCAAATAAATTGTTTTCTTTGCTACTTTAGTCACTTTAGTTCACTCTAGTCAATTTAGGCACTTCTTGAATGAGAACCGGCAACCTCTTCCAAAAAAAATCGATTTCCATGATCCTGCACGATTCGTCGGATCTTGCACTTCATGGATCCGGTATGAAGCGTACGCTGGGAGTTGTCGACCTGACGGCTTTGGGAGTTGCTGCAATCGTAGGGGCCGGAATTTTCAGCACCATTGGAAATGCCGCTGCCACCGGCGGACCGGCTGTTTCCCTGTTGTTTGTCTTTACGGCCATCGCATGTGGACTATCCGCCATGTGCTACGCCGAATTTGCCTCGGCCATTCCAATCAGCGGTAGCGCCTATACCTATGCTTATGCAAGCTTTGGGGAACTTGTCGCCTGGATCATCGGCTGGGACCTGATCATGGAATATGCCATTGGGAACATCGCGGTAGCCATCTCCTGGTCGGGCTATTTTACCGGTTTGCTTTCAGGATTTGGCATTCATATTTACGATTTCCTCACAACGGATTATCTCACGGCGTTCAGAGGTTACCATGAAGCATTGACCCTGATCCAAAATGGAACTTCCATCTCGGGCCTGAGTCCTGCGTTGAATGAGGCATACCAGGCCTGGACAACGGCTCCAAAAATTTTCAATTTCCGACTGATCGCCGATATACCGGCTTTCATGATTGTAGTTATCATTACCTGGATTTGTTACATTGGGATACGGGAGTCGAAAAGGGCCAACAATATGATGGTTTTGCTAAAGGTAGGTGTGTTGATTCTGGTCATTGCTGCAGGGGCATTTTATGTTGATCCGGCCAACTGGTCGCCATTTGCGCCAAACGGTTTACCGGGGGTTTTGAAAGGTATTTCCGGTGTATTTTTTGCCTACATCGGGTTTGACGCCATATCCACGACAGCCGAAGAGTGCAAAAACCCCAAAAGAGACCTCCCCAGGTCCATGTTTTATTCACTTTTGATAACGACAATATTGTATGTTCTGGTTAGCTTGGTTTTAACCGGCATGGTGTCTTACGACCAACTGGGAGTTGCCGATCCGTTGGCCTTTGTCTTTGCCAAACTGAACCTGGCCAATCTTTCGGGGATTATTGCCATCAGCGCGGTGATCGCCCTGGCCAGTGTCCTTCTGGTCTTTCAATTGGGCCAGCCCCGTATCTGGATGAGCATGAGCCGCGACGGACTATTGCCACCCATCTTTGCGAAACTGCATCCCAAATACCGGACTCCCGGCTTTTCAACGATAGTGACAGGAGTGCTCGTTGCATTGCCTGCACTGTTCATGAACCTGACCGAGGTTACTGACTTGACAAGCATTGGTACTTTATTTGCATTCGTTTTGGTTTCGGGAGGAATTCTGATCATTAACCCAAAGGGATCAAGGAGGGAAAACGACAAGGGATTTATTGTTCCATACCTCAATAGCCGGTTTTATATTCCTCCAATCGTTCTAATTGTTGGTTTTATCCTTGTATACACTCATACAGGGGTTCCCGGACTTGAAAATATTTTTACAAATTACACCATTCATGCGATTCCATACATTCTGTTTTGGTTAACGACGATCATTGTGACCATTTTTTCGGTTATCAAATCCTGGTCATTTATTCCGGTGATAGGTCTCCTGACCAACCTTTACCTAATGAGCGAACTTGGCATCACCAACTGGACTCGGTTCGGTGTATGGCTTATAATTGGCTTGTTGCTGTATTTCAGTTATGGCATTTTCCACTCCAAATTGACAACCTCCGCCCTCACCTCCAAGAAATGATCCGTCATTGCGATCCGCCGGCTGGCGAAGAAGCAATCCGTTGAGAGTTGCATACACTTTTCTTAACTTATTGACTTCTCCTTAACAGAACAAAAACAAATTTTTATCAATCTCATAATTGTTTCTACCTGACGGAAAAGGGTAGAAATTGAAATTGGATCAAAAAAATTGAATCAATTTCTTAGATTTGCGATATGATTGATTTATTAGCTTAATATAGTGCATCACATGATACCCAAATACCTATACCGGATCAAATTGCTCTCTCTGTTTCTAATGATGGCCATTGGATCAGTAGCGCAGAAAAACCCCAATCTTTTCCACATTAGCGGTGCAATCAGGGTCGACAATGGAGATCCTGCAGGAGCGGTAGTAACTTTGGTCAATGCGGTTACGAGTAAGCCAGAGAATAGTGCGACTGTCAATACGACAGGTAAATTTGAATTTGATCTTCCTTTTTTCGCTGAGTTTAAGTTATCCGTTGTCAAGGATAATCATTATACAAAGGACATCGACGTTTCTACAATGATCCCTTCTCAGGTTTGGGCGAAAGACAGCATCTTTCCTCCCTTTCGGATGGTGGTGACCATCTACAAAAGAGTGCCGAAGGTAACGCTTAGCTTCGAGGGAAAGGTTGTTGGGAAAATATGTTACTCGCCGAAAGGTAAATTGGATAATTTCGACTCCAATATTTTTATTGACGACAGGGAGATCAGGAAGGAGATCGACCAGGCCCTCAAGGCTCAGGAAGATGAAATTTTCAATGCAAAAATTGCCGAAGCGGTCGAGTTTGAAAAGAAAAACCTGATCAGGGAAGCGATTCATGCCTACGAGGAGGCGCTGGCCATCCGTAAAAATGATCCGTTTATCAAACCCAAACTGAAGGAGTTGGCATCCGATCTTAAGAATATGGAAAAGGATGCAATGCTGGATGCAGAATTTAACCGCTGGATCGTCTCAGGGGATGAAAATGTCACCAAAATTAAATACCCTGAAGCCATTGAAAATTATAAATCGGCACTGCTTGTCAAACCCGGGAACAAGATTGCATCAGACAAACTTGCTGCTGCCGAACAGTTGTTGGCGAAAGTAAATGCTGAAAAGGCAAAGCTGGATGAGGCTTTTAATCTTCTGTTGGCTGCAGGCGATGCCTTTGTGAATGAGAAAAAATATCCTGATGCCATCGAAAAATTCAAAGGAGCACTTGTCATGAAGCCGGCAAATCCGGTAGCTGCCAATAAGCTGGCAAATGCTGAAAAGTTACTGGAAATGGCAAATGCCGACCTGGCCAGGCGTGAGGCAGAGTTTAAACGTCTTTTGGCCGCCGGCGACGAGAATGTTGCCAATGTGAAGTACCCTGAAGCAATAGACAATTATAAGGATGCTTTGAAAATCAAGCCCAAAGATGTGGTTGCAACCTCCGATCTCGCCAATGCGGAAAGGCTATTAGCCCAGGTCAATGCCGATAAAGCCAAACAAGAGGCTGAATTCAATAGATTGTTGGCTGCTGGTGATGCCAATGTTGACGCACAGAAATATCCCGATGCGATTGGAAATTTCAAAGCTGCCCTTGCCATCAAGGTTGGAGACAAAGTTGCCACAGACAAACTCGCCAATGCTGAAAAACTGCTTGCCCAAGCCAATGCCGACAAGGCCAAACAGGAGGCAGAATTTAAC
>JBBIUJ010000061.1:0-16667 GCA_037440345.1 Prolixibacter sp. | reverse complement strand
GAAATTTTCTAATGCTGAATGGTATTTACCAATCAACGCAGCGGTTTTCCGGTCGGGGTAATTCTCGAACGGGCCACGGCCATACCAATCGATGGAATTGAAATTTTCAGGAATTTGCATGCGCATTCCAAATTTCGGGATCAATGGAATGGTATCGCACAGTGGTTTGTAATCGGCTTCTACCTGCAATTTACCGTTGCCATTTAACTGATATTGAAGCGTATAGTTTGCGCCAATTGTTGGCAGGTTTATCTCGAATTTTACCGAGGCCAGACTGTCGATGTTGCTCACTTCCACATTTTTAACCACCAGATTATCGGCAGCATTTTTCCATTTTCCATAGTCTTTCACATAACCGCTGGCTTTTTGGTTGTCGTTGGCAGGTTTCCAGAAATAAGGATCCAACTGTCCTTTCAATAATTCCTGTTGGTTTACCTTCCAACTGACCAAGGCTCCGTTTGTCCGGTTGAGTACAAACGACATCTTTTCAGTATTCAGTTCAATTTGTGTTGGTGTTTGATTGACAGCTATTTTTTTGCCTTCCGCTGATATCTTTTTCCACACAAAAGGCTTAATCACAAACTGTTCGCGGGCAATGCAAAAACCATCTTCGGCCCAAAGCGTTGCTTTTTTAAGCCTGACGAAAATATTCAGGCAAATTTCTGAAGTAATGGTGTCAGCTGATAGAAGGGCCGGGATTTTCACCTCTGCCGATTTATGGGGCTGTATTCCACATTGAAATAAACCTTTTTGCAGCAATTTGCCATTCATGGTGTATTCATACTCAAAATCGAAGTTGCTAAGCGAAAGGAAATCATAACTGTTGGTGACTTCAAGTTTTATATCCTTATCATTCAGGAGTTTAAAAACCGCTGGTTGATACACTTTCTGCACCTCAAAATAATGTGGGTTGGGCTTTCGGTCGGTTGAAACCAAACCGCGCATCACAAAATTTCCATCGTTTGGCTTATCGCCAAAGTCGCCTCCGTAGGCCCAAAATTCATCGTCTTTCAAACTATAATCATCGGGATGTTCGTTCAGTTTCAGCGCCGAGCCATCTTTGGGCTTTGGCAAGCCATGTTCGTCCCATTCCCAGATAGCAGCGCCCGCAATGCTCGAATCGGCATACATGACATCCCAGTATTCCTGCAGGTTACCACCTGAATTACCCATCACATGGGCATATTCGCGCATGATAACCGGCTTGTCGGTAATCCGTTCGGCCAGTTTTTTGAAATCGGCAGGACGGAGATAACTGTCGTCGTAAAGGTCAGAAATCTCGCGATGGGTATCAGAGAAAATCAAGCGGGTTGCATCCAACTTCCTTATGGTATCGGCCATTGCGACCATATTCCGCCCCTTTCCTCCTTCATTTCCCAACGACCAGAAAATGACGCAGGCGTGGTTTTTATCGCGTTGTACCAGCGAAATAGCGCGCTCTACATGCGACTTTTTCCATTCCGGGTTATCGCCCATTATTTTGTTTCCGAGTCCAAGTGCATGAGATTCCTGGTTGGCCTCGTCCATCACGTAAAAGCCATATTTGTCGCAAAGTTCATAAAACAACGGGTCGTCGGGGTAATGTGATGTGCGGATCCAGTTGATGTTGGCTTGTTTCATCAAATCCATGTCGCGGACCATAAATTGCCGGCTCAAATGTTTCCCTGTGCGCGGGTGTTGTTCGTGCCGGTTGATGCCTTTCAGCTTGACCGCTTTGCCATTAACATAAAACACATCGCCGCGAACCTCAATTTTGCGGACCCCAAAATAACATTCGGCTTCGTCGATAATTTCGCTTTTCTCGTTCCTGATTTTGATGATAAGATGATACAAGTCAGGCGTTTCTGCTGACCAAAGCCGTGGATGATTGATGACTGATTTCAACCCGAGCGATGCCTTCCCAGATTTCTGGACCGCCGATATTTTCCCGTTCAAAGTGAGATCGACCATTTCGCCTTGCGTAGAAAAGCCAGAAATTGTAGCCTCGGCGATCAAACCCGAAACAGTTTGGGTTGAGCGGTTATCGATATTTAGATCAATAGAAATATTCGCCGTGCCGAACGAATTGTCAGGTACAGCCTTTACAAAAAAGTCGCTGATATAAGTTTTGGGACGGGCGATCAAATCAACATCGCGGAAGATGCCGCTCAACCGCCAGATATCCTGGTCTTCCAGATAACTGCCATCGCACCATTTGTAAACTTCAACTGCCAGTTTGTTTTCGCCTTTCCTTAGGTAAGAAGTAATATCGAATTCGGCCGGCGACATGGAATTTTCGCTGTAACCCACCTTTTGTCCGTTCACCCACACATACATGGCCGAGAGCACTCCGCCAAAGTTCAGGAATACCTGCTTCTGATCCCAGTTTTCAGGAATGGTAAAGGTTGTACAATAACTGCCAACCGCATTTCTTTCCTTATAACTTGTAAACCATTTCTCCGGTTCGCTGGTAACCTTGGGAGGATCAACTTTAAACGGATAGGCAATGTTGGTATAAATTGGCGTTCCGAAACCCTGAAGTTCCCAGTTTCCCGGAACCAAGATATTGTCCCATTTTTCTGTCGAATAATTTTCGCTATAAAAATCCAACGGCCGGGATTGCGGATCAGGCGACCATTTGAATTTCCAGATACCATTTAATGATTGAATCAATGGGTTGTCTGCCTTTTCGCCAGCCAGAAATCCGTAGGCATGGGGCAGTTCCTTATTGATTCCGTTTATATCAGGGTTTTCCCAATCGTTGATGGTTTGAGCATCAAGTCGGAAAGCAATTGCAACAACTGCAAGCGCGACTAGTATTTCTTTTATCACGATCATGTTCTGTCAAATGAAATAAATATTAACAGTTGGTAATTTTCGGTTGGTGTGAATATTCTCCCATGGGTATTTCATTCGTTTAGGCTTAAAGCTTAACAGAGGTTTTCTTTCCATTGTAAGTGATCGCCTGTTGGTACTTGTCACCAGCATTATTACCAGTACCGATAAGTACAACATTGAATTTCCGTTCAGCAATCATTCCTGGGAATGTCCCTTTTCTGTCGCCGATAGTTACAGTCTTTCTGGCGTTGTCCCAGTTAAAAGTAATGGCAGAAAAGGCTCCTTTCTCGTAATTGTAATTATCGTTTTCGTCCTCGTACAAAGTAAATTCGCCATTGGCTCCGGGATATATTCTAATTTCAAGATTATCCCATTTCTTTTCAGTGGCATACTGAACTTTCGGGCCGACAGGTAATATCGAACCTGCTTTTATGTATAATGGAATAATGTCTAATGGAGTTTCTTTTGTTACTTTTTGGCCGCCTGTTTGTTTTTCGTTAGTCCAGAAGTCGTACCAATCTGCCCCTTTGGGCAAATAAACCTCTTTCGATTTAACCGTGCTGAAATCTTCCTTACCATCTTTATTATACATTGGCGTTGTTACCGGGCAGACCAAAATTGATTTACCGAACATATATTCGTCGTTAATATCCAAAGCCTGTTTGTCGTTGGCAAAATCCATCACCAAAGCCCGTGTCATGCTCGATTGGTTGGCTGTTACCGCCCACGATGTTGAATAAATATAAGGTAACAGACTGTAACGTAGGTTAATGTATTTTTCATCCGAATCATACACTTTATCGCCTTTTTTGCCAAACTGATAAATCTCGCGTGGAAAACCTTCACCATGTGAGCGCATCATGGGGCAGAATACCCCAAACTGAATCCAGCGGGTATGAAGTTCGCGGTAATCGGGGTTTTGAAGTGGATTTTTGAAATTCCAGAGGAAGAAACCGCCAAGGTCGCAGTTCCAGTAAGGAATGCCGCAAAGCGAAAGGTTCAAACCTCCTGAAATCTGGTTCCGGAGCGTTTCCCATGATGCAACAATATCGCCCGACCATGTATTGGAACCGTATCGTTGCTGACCGGCAAAAACCGAACGGGTAAGAATGAACACGCGTTTGTCGGATGTTACCGAACGTTGATGACTGGAAACGCCTCCCACGGTCATTAACGGATAAGCATTTCTGACTTTCCGGAACGAACCCAGGTATGTTTTGGTATTGAAATCTTCAGGCTTCGGATTAAAATGGTCGGGTTCAGTCGAATCCATCCACCAGCCGTCAATTCCGGTTGAGAAAAGTCCGTTATTCAAATATTTCCAGTAAATATCGCGGGCAGCCGGATTGTATGCATCGTAAACCCGAACACCTGATGGATAATCGGGATTTGGTGGCCATTTCTCGCAACCTGATTGTGGCCAGGTTTCAATGTTATAGAGTGAACCCATTTTATCTAATTCCCGATACTGTTTGGTCATTGGTCCAAACGATGACCAGATAGAGATAATTATATGTGCATTAAGATTGTGCACATCGGTCACCATTTTTTTCCCGTCATAAAATTCAGGATTCAGAAAATCCATCGCATTCCACAGGTAATTATTTCCCCAGTATTGCCAGTCCTGGATGATTCCATCAAGCGGAACGCCCAGTTCGCGGTATTTTTTTACCACACCAACCAATTCATCCTGACTTTTGTACCGTTCTTTACTTTGCCAGAAACCATAAGTCCACATTGGGAACATGGGGGCCTGTCCGGTGAGGTCGCGCATACAGGCCACCACCCCATCAGCATTTCCGCCATACATGAAATAGTAATTAATACAATCGCCTACTTCAGAACTGAAAGATGTTTCTTCCTGGTTATCGGAAAACGTGGTGGGAGAATAATTGTCCCAGAAAAGTCCATAACCTTTAGCCGATTGGAAAAAAGTAACAAAGTCTTCGGTGTTGTTTTGCACCATTTCCAACTTCAGGTTCCGTTTCACCATCTTGCCTTTTTGCTGAATGCCCAGCCCATAAATAGCTTCGTCTTTGTCTAAGATATATGATTGAGATACTTTATAGGTTTTGGAACCGGCATCGTCGAAATCGGTAAACTTTGCGCCCGATTCCTTCTCACTTAACAGGGTCCCGCCTTTTGGCGTTGAGAAAGAAACTTTACCGGTTTTCAGATTCAGCAATGCAATCAGTTTTTCACTTTTCAGCGATAATTCGTCTCCTTTTTGACTAATGCTCAAAGTAGTTTTTTGCGGAGTTTTAATAACCGAGAGGCTTTCTTTTGTATTGGTTTTTCCTTCAGGCCATTTTTGTACCCTGGCTTCCGCTGGGCTATAAAATTCAATTTCAACATTTGTTGAGTTGATTTTGGCCTTTACACCCAAATCGGTTTTCTGGTACGATTGCGCCTTACTACTGATACTAAAGATGATCAGTAACGAAAGTATTAGGTTAATTTTCTTCACTCGATTTATTTATTATTTCAATGGCGTTAAACGATACAATCCGGCTCCATGCTGTGGTAATTCCTGTCCGAAACTTCCCTCGAAAGTTCCAATATCTTTGTGACCCCACAGATCGCGTACTTTTATTTTGCCTTTTAAACCGATAGTAGTGAAATCTACCTTAATGTTCGATTTATCAGGAAAGTCATAAGCAATTTTATCGACAAGAATCCCAAAAACAACGGAGCCTTTTTCGGTTAGGAAGCCAGTTGTTGAAAACGTGTCATACCCTTCCGGTAATTGGTAAATAATAATGGATTCGGAGTGCGTACCAATGCCCTCAACGGGTTTATCATTTACCATGAGCGGTTTATCTTCGCAAGTCCGGTTAATTCGTGCCTGCCCCCATCCGGCTGTATAGCTGATCCATTTTAAATCAGTCAGTTTCAGGTCCCCTTTAGTTCCTTGAAGGGTTGGATCTACCCACGCCACATGATCCAGGTTACTTCCGTCGCCACCATCCTTAACGATAAGAACGAGCCTTTTCCCACCCTTAACCGGGATATTGATTTTTTGCGAACTGCCTTTACCTGTAATCAAAGGGCTTGAATAGTCCGCATTGTTAATATCGATATTGTCCCCTTTGCTTTGTGCATTAAAAAAGGCAACATACTTATCGTTGCTGTGAGGGTCATCGGCGGTCCATACAATCAGGTTGCTGTCGCGTGAAACCTGGCGATTATTTGTGCTTTCCTGGTTTACTTTCAACATCTCAGGGTTGGTTAGCATTTCTTTCGTGAAATCGTCGAGTTTGGTCATATCACCCCCAAAAATAAGAGGTGACCGGCCAATTGCCCACAAACTCATCAGTGTGTATTGTTCATTTTTAGTGAAATTGGTAGGTCGTTTGAAATCGACTATCCCAATTGGCAGCATGTCGGCATCGGGAAAGTGTCCCGGGCCCCGGTATGGTGTCCAGGCGTCCAGGCGTTCAAACATGGCCTGCAACAAACCCCATTTGTCCCAAAAATCGTCGGTGATACGCCACATGTTTGCATGATGCGTCACATGTTCGGCGGCGGCAATTGGTGTAGCTCCCGGCGACAGACTTAAAACAATCGGGCGGCCTGTTTTATCAATGGCATTGCGGAGAGCTTCAATTTCAGCCTTTTGCACACTGTCGTATGGGCGCGAAATATCGTCGCACTTAATGAAATCGACACCCCAGTCGGCATACATCTGTACAATTGAGTTGTAGTAAGCCTTTCCTTCAGGCTTGGTAGCATCAACGCCATACATATCGGGATTCCAGGCGCAGGTAGAACTTTTGATGGCAATGTCCTGCGCCTTTACATTTGTACCAAGTACAGGTGTGTTCTTTTCTACTGCCTGACGTGGAATCCCCCGCATGATATGAATGCCAAACTTGAGCCCTTTCGCATGTACGTAATCGGCAAGGGGTTTAAACCCTTTTCCGTTGGCAGCCGATGGAAACTTCTTAAGTCCCGGGGTTAATCTGCCGTATTCATCCATGGTAAGTGTTGAGTTTGGATCATATCCATGTCCTTTGGATTCAGGTTCATACCATTGGATATCAACTGTAAGATACTTGTAACCACTTGGCAACAATTGTACTACCATTGCATCGGCCTGTTCCTTCACCTGCTGCTCGGTTACAGAAGTTCCGAAAATATCCCAACTGTTCCAGCCAAGAATAGGCTTGGGCGTAAATTGCCAGTAATCAGGAATGGTTTGTGCACTTGCCCATTTAAAGGCAACCAGGATCAAAATGATCAGATTGAGAAAAAAACGATTCATAAGTTTGTTTAATAATTGACTGTTTAGATTTAATCAAATTACTTCAGGGATATTTTAAAAACTACTGCCATATCGTTCGGGCAAGCCTCCGGTTTGCTGATTGATAAGGCGTCAGTATTTTGCTTCCACAAAAGTTTTTCCTTACTGCCGAGCATTTCAATGCTTTTTATCCTGGTGTTACCTTTATTTATCCCAAATGATTTAAGGCAAATGTCTTCAGTTGGGACTCCCATCACCGTTGCATAAATTACGTTTCCTTTCTGGTTATACCGAATGTCTTTCCCCGAATATTTCGTTTTTCCTTCGTTAAACCCTTGTTCTTTTATCGGATTGGCCGATTCGACCGTAGGTCCTTCTCCATATACTTTCCAGGGGCGGGTATCGAAAATACTTTCTTTGTTCACATCCATCCATTTTGCAATTCCCTTCAGCACCTCAACTTCCCGGTCATCAATAGAACCATCGCCACGAACGGGGATATTCAGCAACAGATTGCCGTTTTTGCTCACGATATCCACCAGGGTCAGGATCACATCTTTAGGCGATCTCCACGCATTGGCATCGAACCGCCAGCGGCTGTAGTGCCAGTCGCCAATGCACGAACAGGTTTGCCATGCCAAATCCTGGCCTTTATCGGGGGATCCGCGTTCAACATCCCATACCAGGCACTTTTTTTGTTCGGGAGTCAGTATTTTACCAAACAAAACAGCTTCAAGATTTCCCTTGTGGGTATCCATATTGTGGTTGTAGTAATGGGCTGCTAATTTCAGTCCTGCATCACTTACCGGATAAAGCGGAAGGGTGGTATCATCAAAATAAAGTAAATCGGGATTATACTTATTGATGAGTTCCATGGTACGGTTGTAGAATTTATCGCAATAGTCCTGCGAAGGAGGGGTGACAACACCTTTCTGCCATTCCCAGCCCCAGCCTTTGCTTAGTTCGTGGTTTTGTGCATACAATTCCTGTGGGTCCAGTCCTTCCCACCAGGTACCTTTTCCATCGGCTTTTGTGAGCTTTCCATCATAAGCTACTCCTTTAAGAACCCCTGAAGTATCAGCACGTTGCGATGGTTCGTAGAAAGTCCAGGCATGAGAGGCATGTACGCTGATACCAAATGGGAGTTTGTATTTTTTTGCGGCATTTGACCATCCCGTCATAATATCTTTTTTAGGGCCAACGCGTACAGAATTCCATTCCTGGTATTTGCTGTCCCACAAATCGAGGTTATCGTGGTGGTTGGCCATGGCGAAAAAGTATTGTGCGCCGGTACGTTTGTACAAGGCAACCAATTTTTCGGGATCCCAGTTCTCTGCTTTCCAGTCATGGATAACATCCTTAAAACCCATTTTCGAAGGATGTCCATAATGTTCAACATGCCATTTATTATAGTTGCTGCCGAATTCGTACATACCGCGGGCATACCAGTCGCCCTGTTCGGGTTGGCATTGTGGCCCCCAGTGTGCCCATATCCCGAATTTGGCATTGCGAAACCATTCGGGAACCTGGTATTGACTAAGCGACTGCCATGTCGGTTCAAATTTGCCTTTGGCAGCGGGTTCTTTGCTGGTGTTAACCACAATCAACTTATTCTCCTGTGCGGGCAATAGGAAACTGCACAAGAGACAAACTACAGTAACTGATAGAATTTTCATAAAAAAGTACTTCTATTTGGTTGGTTCATACCTGAAATTCTTAAATTTTACGCTTCCCTCACCAATTGCACAAAGGCCAATCCGTAAACTCAAAAAACCACCGCGAACATTATGATGCATACCTGACACATGTTTTGCTATTTTTCTACTTCGATAAACTCCGGCTCATAAGGCGCTATGGTAAAGTTACCTGAATAATATTTATCGAAAAGAACGCTCTTCGCTTTGCCGTTCATTTTTATTTCCTTCGGCTCACCGCTTACATTCAGGTACAGGAAATGGTTTTTGTCAAATTGCCTTGCCATTACTCCTGATGGTACTTCGGGACCTTTTTTAATGCCAAGTTCAACGATTAAGTCGTCGACAATTCCACCAAGAACATTGCCGTCGGCTGGTAAGCCAATATAAATTGCACAGCCTTTGCCGTATTTGTTCGAAGTCACAATCGGGTAATCCTTGTCCAGACTGGTGATATTTGCCAGAATATCAGCGCCTTTTGGTTCAATAACATCAAACCGGGTAGATTCTGTATTTGTTGCATTTCCTTTGTAAGTCACTTCAAGTTTCTTCCCTTTGTATGATTTTCTTGAAATTTCGTTCATGTTTTCGGTTTCCTCGTAACCTCCAAGTCGAATGCCAAACACATCGCTTAACCGGCCTGGGCGGGTGGTTGCGAAAACCTGGCCGGTTTCATCAACAACAGCCGAATTGCTTGTCATGATAACGGTTCCTCCGTTTTTGACGAAATCCCGAATTTTGGTGGCAGTTGTTTCATCCATAACTGTAACCCCAGGAACAATCAAAAGCTTATATTTCAGGGGACTTCTGCTGATTTCCACCACTCGTGAATCCATATTGCGGAAATAGAATAAATTAAAACATGCTTGTAGCTGGCTTTCCTGTTGCTCAGGAAACGAACTGCTTGCTATCTGGCTGGGGAAAGAAAAAGCCAAACCTACTTCTGCCTGAAGTTTATAGGGAAAAAACTTTTCGATCTTTTTAAACTCCGTAGCAATCTTCTTGTATTCATCATATTTACGGTTTGGGATACCATCCCAATCCAACATGCCTTCCAGATATTGCTCTTCTCCGGTGTGCATGCTTTGCCAGGTCCAGCCACAGATCATTTGATTCCCATAGAATAAAGTCGAATAAGCTTGTTTGCGGATGGCATTCGGAACGGCGGTCATGGTAGTAAACTCGCTACACCAGAACGGATTGGCACTTTCGAATTGAATACGCGAAATTCCGAACAGGGCATTCATAACTCCCCAGTTGGTGGTTAATGTTGTCCCGGGATAAAAGCCGCAACCCTCACGGGTCATTTTACCCGAATAGGCAATCTGCGAATAATCAAAATATTTTAACGGGCTGTAATACCAGGCATTTGTATTCACCAAAGCATTTGGCGCATTTGCATTGATTTTGTCAATCACTTTAAAAAGGAATTGGTTGATTTCATCGGATACAAAACGTCTGAAATCGAGCATCCTTTCAGGTACATCGTTGGTATGGGCTGCCACGGGGAATCCAATTTCCTCAAACCGGTTAAATTTTCTTGACCAGCGTTGGGTAGCCCACGCCTTGTTTAAATTATCAAGATTCGAATATTTGTTCTTCAGCCAAACAATGAATCTTCCTTTGGCAGTTTCTGAATAAGAAATAGGACCATCACCCGATTCATTATCCACACCAAAAGCCTCCAGGGCCGGATGTTTTCCATATCGCTTCGAAAGGGCGTCAGCGTAGCGCAAGGCATATTGTTGATACATCGGATCGCCAATATCTTCCATGTAGCGATGGTTTGGATACTGAACATCACCATTTTTATCTACAACATCAATTGACGGGTATTTATGGTGTAACCATATAGGTGCAGGCCTGACGGCAATATCCAGAATCACTTTAATTCCGGCCTGCTCCATCATGTCCATCACCTTGTCGAACCACTCAAAATCGAAAACCCCATCCGATGGTTCATAGCTGTCCCATGCCAGGTGCCCCATCCTGACGGCAGAAAATCCGGCAACCTTCATCAACTGAATGTCACTTTTTATTTTCTCAAGATTCTTGTCATCATGGGGATGATAATTGGCTCCAACATACAATACCTGTGCTTTCAACGCGAAGCTAAATAGCAGAGGAATTGCAACCATAAGCAAAATTCTAATCTTGTTAGGTCTCATTTCTTAATCAAATTCAGCAAGAAAACATCATTTTCCCTGATATCGAGTTCTTTTGTAAAGACAGTGTTCGGCTTAACCTCAATTGTTTCAGTGGCAATGGGAGAACCATCATTTTTTCTCTTCAATTCCTCAACCTGCTGTTTGTTAAGCTGTTTTGGCTTACCCATATCCAAATAACTGGTGTAGGCATCATTCGCACGATAGCCAACTTTATATATCTCCAATGTATATTTTCCCTCCGGTACATGGGCCATTTCCACTTTCACTTTACCTTTTGATTTTGATGGCAAATCTTTTATGTAATAGACCTGATTATTTACTAAATCGCCCGGATGAGTGTTGGTAAAATCCCAACATAGCAGTTGGATACCACCATTATCGGTTTTGCTTGCCCACGAACGCGCATCGGTATTTGTCAGTTCAGTTTTCCCGAGTTTATTCATAAACTGGTAAGCATAAAACGCCGGTTTTGGAATACCCTGAATGGTAAGCAATCCGAACCCGCCATGAAAAGGTGTAAAGCGGGGACCTGATTCTTCAAAAATGTCAGTAAAGACCCAGTACGACATTGAATTGGCCGCATTTCCGACCTGTTTGATTTTTTCCAATATGTACGCGGCTTCATGATAACTATCGTGAAGAGGATCGGCAGGAGTGTAAGACGAACTCCATTCTGTATAATGCAATTCCAGGTTCGGTTTAACAGATGCGGCAATCTCCTTGCGGGATTGAAGCACATCGCCACTAACGCCCATTGGATCTTTGCTCAATACTGTGCCACCGTTCCCATGTTCATCCAGAAATCCCTGCTTGACGCCATACGAATGGGTACTGATGAAATCGATTGGGATATTGTTTTTAT
Source organism: Prolixibacter sp. (assembly GCA_037440345.1). Classification (GTDB taxonomy): domain Bacteria; phylum Bacteroidota; class Bacteroidia; order Bacteroidales; family Prolixibacteraceae; genus CAINVV01. The sequence goes on along the minus strand of JBBIUJ010000061.1, from coordinate 4,883 downwards.
TGCAAAACGCTATCATTTCATCTTCCCAGGCAGCGCCGGCCGTTCCAGGCCCACCCACCCTATAATCAGGGTTTACACTTTTAACTGCCTTTGCGCTGTATTGATACAATTTGAAATATTCCTCTTGTGTGCCGGTCCAAAAACCGGGGGACAAATTAGGTTCGTTCCAGACCTCAAAATACCAGGTCTTTACCTCTTCTTTGCCATATCGCTCGGTGAAATGCTGTGTAAGATTGCGAATGAGATCCTCCCATTTTTTATAATCTTTTGGGGGAGTAACATTGCCGCGCCACCAAAAAATGGTTCGGCCGCCGCTGGCGAGCGCTGATGGCATAAATCCAAGTTCCACAAAAGGTTTAATCCCAATACTAAGCAGATAATCAAATAACGCATCAATGTACATGTAGCTATATTGAGGATTTCCTTTGCTGTCTTCGGAGTAAACCGCCATATCGTCGATTAGCAGCCCGTGCATGCGGATGTACTTGAAATCACACTCTTTTTTCACGAAGGCCAATTGTTGTTGCCAGTCGGCCCGAAGTCCTTCATTAGCCCTGCCTGCTCCGACACATTGTTTAAACATGGTATTCATAGCGCCCTTTTCCGCGTCATAGTCAACGCTGATTACCCGTTCCGGTATCTCCGCTCCTTTGTTTTTATTCTTTTGCCCAAGAACAGAAGTCGTTGCCAATAGGGTAATTGTAACTAACAGGAAACAATTAAATTTCATTTTGCATCCATTTATTTAGCAAGGTTATTATTAAAATATGTCTCTTATTTACCACCCGCAATGATGGCATCAAGCGAACGTTTATCCAACACTGTATTATTTCTTCTATCCAAAATTCCGCCTGTATCCCAAAAAAATGGTTTAACGCCGTTGGCTATTGCTGTTTTGGTTGTAAACGTTATCCAGTAATCCACAGCATCATTGTGTGTTGCCAAATCTTTTGGAACATGGGCAGATCCTGCCCGTCTGTATGCGCCATATTCCCCCAACAATACGGGAATACCTTTATCTACAAACTGTTCTTTCAAGAGCTTAAAACTTTTAATTTGTTCATCTTCTTCTCCCCAGTTAGCGTTGCGTTCAGGTTCAATGGTCGAATGATGCCCGGCGCCCCAATAGTAAAACATTTTGCCCCAGCTTACATCTTCATTCAGGAAACAAAACTGCGCCGGCGTATAGTTATGTGCTTCAAATATGAGACGATTTGGCGTTTCGTCCTTAGGAAAATCACTTATGTTTATCAACTCTGTTGCCCCTTGAATGACCAAAACCCGATAAGCATTACGGCCTCCGGTCGAACGGACTGCATTGACAAACGTCTGGTGATGCGCAAGCAACACGCCCATTTCTACTGCATCTTTGGTATTGGGCTCATTGGCGCTTGCAAACATCAGATGCTCATCAAAATCGCGCATGGTGGTGGCAATTTGCTCCCAAAAAGCTTTCTGTTTGGCATTCACGGAGTCCTGTTTAGCCTTTGTGCAGTTATTCTCAAGCCAGCCACCATCCCAGTGGATGTTGAGTAATACATACATATCGTTGTTCACACAATATCCAACCACTTCTTTTACCCTGTTGAGCCATTTTGGATCTATGTGCGCAGTTTTCGGATTATCCAAATGTGTTAAATTCCAGGCACACGGAATACGGATCGCGTTAAAACCGCTTTGTTTTACAAATTTAACAAAAGACTCCGTAATTAGTGGATTTCCCCAACCTGTTTCTCCTCCCGGAGCTTCGCATGTATTGCCAATGTTCCAGCCTAGCTTTATTTTTGCAGCCAGTTGCACTGCCGTACTACTCATTCCTGTTGCATCGGGAACCTGGGGCGTAGTATTATATGTAGGATAAATAAAGGTTGCTTGCGAAACCGTAACCCGCCGGGATTGCCCGTTTGGCGAGTTTACTAGCAATGTTGTGGTACGGGCAGCGCCTGTGCTATTGGTTGATGAAATAGTTATTTGAATGGTTGCAGTACCACTATTGCCTGAGCTTTGGGTTAGCTGTAACCATGAAGAAGCAGCATTACTAATACTCCAATTATCATTACAATCTACTGTTATAGACTTGGTTCCCCCTTCCGGAGCAAAAGAAATTTCGCTCACTGAAACATTGAGTACGGGAACCACCTGTTCGGTGCTTTTGCAAGAGACAGAAGCAACAATCAAAACAAAAAATACTAAAATTTTAAAGGACCTTCCGATATTCATTTCGTTTAAATATTTGATGCGTAAATAAAGATCTGTCAGGTTTTTGAAACCTGACAGATCTCAGAATTATACATTAAGTAACTATCACACCAGAAAAAACCAGTATTCAGTTATTTAGAATGGTACTACCTTCTTACTACCCTGAAATTATCAAAGGCGCCATCAAAAGAAGTTTCAGTGGCAGCAGTAGAGTAGTTATGTAAATAAACTATTAAGCCACCATTTCCCGATGCAGGATCCAGTAAATCTGAAACTTTCGAAATAGATGAACCCTTACCTTCACCAAGATTGGCATCCTTTGAGCGGAATTCCGACAACGGAATTGTAACCGTTTGCCACCCTTTTGTTGTATAGGAAGCTGTTTTTGATGAAGATATCTGCCAGGGTTCGTATCTTGCGATATAATCACCATTCGAACTTTTTATACAAAGAGTCCCACCTTTCCATGGTTTTTTTACATTGAATTCGAATTTTAATGCCCAACTGGTGCCAGGATCGGATAAATTTGCTGTTGGCACCCATCCTGATTTAGCATTGTTAAAACGAAGGGCGTTCCCTTCATTGCCCGCGCCGCCGTTAAGCTTATCGGATTTGTATTCCATGTACATGCCAAGGCCTACACCGAAATCAGCATTGTATGACGGCCATCCTGAATTTGGATCAGAACTGGTGAGGGAAACATTTCCTCCCCACCATTGCCAACCAAAATAATCACTCCATTCCATATTGGCTATAATGCCGACGCCACCCCAGTTTATGAAGTTTACATCATTAACCTTATAGGCAGTTGTAAATTTTCCTACGCGTGTTTCAATAACTACCGGGCCCCCATCGTTTGATAATGAAGGCGCAGTAAAACTGATGATGGAATCTGACAATACTTTATATGAGGTGATAGGGGTTCCCGCAAACGACAGATTCTTAACGGAAATAAAATTATTTCCATAGATATTTACAACATCACCCTGTTTTGGTATTTCGTATGAGACACTGGTAATTATCGGTGGCCCAATTATTTTAATCGGGAAACTAGTGGTTCCATATTTTGTTGTATAACTAACCGTATTCGCCAGTGAAGCATCTCCCCCCGATAAAACAGCAGGCACACGTACAGTCGCACTGGAATCAGAATAAGCCACATTGGTCAAATCAGCCGCAACGCCCTGAAATGATATGTTTGTGGCATTTTTAAGATTAAACCCGACTATGTTGATCAACTGATTTGGTACAATGGATTTAAGGATTGTATCATTGGGAGAGGCAGCAGCATTTCTTACGCGAGTAATAAGCGGCGTACCAGTAATGTTGATTTCGAAATTAGCTGTTCCACCCTCGTTAACCAAAGTAATTACATTAACCTTGTTGCGCGGCACCGACTGAAACGGAATAGAAGGTATCTGTATTACAATGCATGTGTCGCTGAAAAAAGTACTGTTTATTGTAGCGGAAGTTGAGCCAAAAGACGCCTGAAAAACTCCACCCAAATTTTTTCCTATAACTGCTACCCACTGGCCTGCTGTCACAGTTTTAACAATTGTATCGTTTGGTGAAGCGGCATAATTTCTGACATGTGTTATGACAGGAGCGGAGCTCTCCATATTTTTTTTACAAGCAGACAATTGCAGTAGTGTTGCTGCAAGGCAAAAAAACAGCAATCGGTGAACGTGTGCATATATTATCTTTTTCATGAGAAATTCTTTTATGATTTTAAAATGAATATGGTACCGCAGGTTCTGATAACTTGGGGTTAACCGTCAATTCAGACGATGGAATAGGAAGCCTAAACGAGTTTATAGTCGCCGGTGCCATTACACCATAAGCATCCGATGGTTTTGCAACCTGTTTATTATCATACGTGAAGGCAACACGCTGCTGATTGTTAAGATAGGAAATCGCCTTTTGAGGATTGTAATATGACAGGCACACCAAATCAGACCAAGTTTGACCTTCGGCTGCCAGTTCAATTCTTCTTTCCTTCAGGATTACATCAGCATTAAGCGAGGTTACCGGCTGAACACCTGCCCTTGTTCGCACTTTGTTAAAATACATTAGCGCATCGGCATCCGATGTAGCCGCATTGTTGCCAAGAATAGCCTCAGCATAAACCAAGTACACATCGGCAAGGCGCAACAAGGCATTCTGTTCGGCTGAAGAAGTTAAAGTCATAATTGACACATTGTTGTCTTTCTTGGTGCCAATAATGTGTTTCTTTAACCCCGTATCTCCCTTGAATAAATATCCACCTCCGGCAGCATTTAATTCAGGGTAATAATCTCCTCTTAACATAAAAGTTGCTTTGCGCCTTATGGTATCATTCGTTGAATATTGGAGATACATATTGTAAGTAGGACCGATGCCAAACCAGCCGGCCTGCCCATCAGCTGCGATTTCGGTACCACCGGGTGAATAGATCTGCAACATATTTCCTGCAAGCCAATTGCCAACACTGGAATCCCACCGAAGCGCAAACAATGCTTCAGCATTATAATTATTTGCAGTTTTGAAGAGGTCGGCATAATTAGCCATCAATTCCAGTCCACTGTTTTTACAAACGTTGCCTGCCACTAACTTAGCTTTGTCCAGAAGTCGTTGGTCGCGTTGACCGTTGCCAGTCGATTTTAACCCTGACCAGAATAAATAAACCTTTGCCAACAGCCCTTGAG
>JBBIUJ010000060.1:0-17277 GCA_037440345.1 Prolixibacter sp. | reverse complement strand
GAACATGCTGCGCATCCCTCTTTTATGAAGACTGGTGGCGAAGAATACGGCCTGGACGAAAAAACCGTCAAATTTGTAATGAACATGTTGGGGCCATCTGAAGTTGGCCTGGGTTCAGTCAGAATTGGCGATTTCATGCTAACAGGTGTCCCTGGGGAATTGACTGCCATTCTGGGATTGGAGATTAAAAAAGCACTTCGGGTTGAAGGCGTTAAACATGTAGCCATCGGAGGTCTTGCCAATGAGTGGATCAGTTACATCCTCAGTAAAGAACAGTATGTACATGGCGAAGGGTACGAATCGAGCATGAGTTTTTATGGCCCGGATCTTGGCCCTTTGCTAACTTCTGAAATCATTAAGAATTCGCTGCCTTTGTGTAAAGCAAGATAATCTATGAGGCATCTTCAGTCGAAAAAAACTTTACCATTATGAAATTTTCTTCCTGCGTCATGCTATTTGGCCTGATTGTCTCCACGGCAAATGTGGTGATGGCCCAAAAAAAATTCAATATTCTGACCGTTCCGGCCGGGAATGAATTCACCCAGATCCATCCGGAAGGAACCACCATTTTGCCCTCTGGTCGGTTTTTGACTCCTGCCGGACATACCATCAGGATCACCAATGACCCTTTTGGCATTGCGCTCTCCCCGGATGGAAAAAAAGCTGTTACCCTGCACAACGGTGTGTTCACCATCGTTGATCTTCAGACAATGAACGCAATCCGTGTTCCCAGTTATGACAAGAAAATCAAGTCACCGCTTTCCAGAGGATCCTTTTTAGGGATTGCCTTTTCAGGCGATTCAAGGACAATTTACTTAAGTGGAGGGGACAATGGCGCCGTAATCAAATATGACACCGAAAGTCTGACTAGGCTCGATTCCATTTCGTTAAACGGGAAAGTGAACGGGATTGATTATGGTGATAGTTTTACATCAGACCTGGTGTTGAATGAGTCAAACAACGAGCTGCTCGTTTTGGACAAAGCCAACTACAGAATGGTTCGCATCAATTTAGCAACCAGGAAAATAACGGCTTCCGTAAAGGTTGGCCGCCTGCCATTCGGACTTTCCCTGAGTCCCGATAAAAAGACAGCCCTGGTAGCCAATGTTGGCATGTACGACTATCCGCTTATTTTCGGCGCCACTCCCGAAAATTATGACTCATTGATGATATCCCACCATCCCTACGGCGACAACACTAGAGCATCGATCCATGGAACAGTGGTAGAGGGCCGCAAGGTTCCTGGAGTTGGAAGTCCGTTGCATCCGGATGCCATGAGTGTTTTTACCATCGATCTGAAGACCAATAAAGTGATGGATAAATTCAAAACAGGTCACCAGATCGGGCAAATGATCGAAGGCGCCGAAGTGGTGGGCGGGGCGAGCCCCAATTCAATTGCCGTTGGCAGGCAATATGCCTATGTTACCAATGCCACCAACGACAATATTACGATCATCGACTACAAAAACCATAAACTATTGGGCGATATTCCAATCCTGGTTGATCCGCGAATAGACAAATATCGCGGATTGTTACCCTTTGGAATCACCTTAAGCACTGATGAGAAAACACTTTATGTCGCTTTGCTGGGTTTTAACGCAGTGGCTGTCATCGACGTAAACACCAGAAAAACTATGGGACTGATACCGGCTGCATGGGGACCAACACGAGTTCTGTTGTCAAAGGAGGGGAATGAGATGTACATCATTACTTGCAGGGGGTTAGGCGCCGGGCCCAATGGAGGCAAAGGGTTCAAACCTCCTGTTCAGGGATATTATGTTGGTGACATTCAGTTGGGCACTTTTCAGAAAGTGGAAGTACCGGATTCAGTTCAGTTGGCAACCTACACACGGCAGTCAATTGACAATACCTTTAAAAATATCAGCATAACGGATGATGGAATGAACCCTTTGCCTGCATTGCCAGGAATAAGGAAGTCGCCAATCAAATATATCGTGTATATTACCAAAGAGAACCGCACCTATGACGAGATTTTTGGTCAACTCAAAAATGCCACAGGCGATAGCACACTGGCCCGCTTTGGTGTAAATAATGAGTATACTTTACCAGACTCGCTCCGGGCTAAATTTCCGAATCTCCGGGTCAGTCCTAACCACATCAAAGCGGCCAAACAATTCTCCTTCTCAGACAATTTCTATTGCGACGGCGATGCCTCCATTCATGGTCACCACTGGATGTTGGGAGTAATTCCCAACGAATGGGTTGAAGTCAACTCGAGTGTGTCAAAAGAAGCCAGGATATTTTCCAAGGCGCCTGGCAGACGTTTTCCGAGCACTACCGGAAGTATGGACCCCGAAGATTACGCCGAAATAGGCGGCCTCTGGGAAGCACTCGACCGGAAAAAAGTGTCTTTCTACAACTTCGGTGAAGCAAATGAAACCGGGCATGTACGCGAAGAGTGGTTTGATACCAATACGGGAGCAGCCCACGGTGTGATGGTTCCCATGCAAAAGGCGCTTTTCAAGAGAACCAGTCACGATTATGCCGGATTCAACACCAACATTCCTGACCAATACCGGATGGAACAGTTTGAAAGGGAGTTTACAAAACGATGGATCAAGGGCACAGAAAAGCTGCCATCGCTATTGACCATGCAGGTTCCCAACGATCATGGCGCCCGAAACAGGCCAGAAGATGGCTACTTCTTTCCACAGTCTTACATGGCCGATAACGACCTGGCCGTAGGGAGAATCTTACATTTTTTATCCCGCACAAAGTATTGGAAGAACATGCTGGTCATTATTACCGAAGATGACCCGCAAGGCGGGGTGGACCACATCGATGGCCACCGTTCGGTATTGATGATGGCAGGACCCTATGTAAAAAAAGGATATGTATCGCATACCCATGCCAATTTCGGGTCAATCCTGAAAACGATCTACAACATTCTGAATGTACCGTACGTCAACCAGTATGACGTGACGGCCTCATTGCTTCAGGACTTTTTCACTCCAGTTCCCGATTATACGCCCTATACCCTCGAATTACACGACCCACGCGTGTTTGACGTTGTAAAAGCAATGAGGAAATACAACATGACCATCGATTGGAGGAAGGTTGAACAGGGACCCGAATTGGACAATGAGGAGGTGGAACGCAAAGTGTTATACAGGAATCAATACGACAATGATGAAGTACAACGGAAAGCGCTTTACAAAAACAAATGAGGGTTTGATGGCTATTTTACTTTTCTCACCCGAACGCCAAATGCAGCAGCCGGATTTTTCACCATCATTTGATCAAGCTCCTCCGGGGTTATTCCTTCACTTAGCAAAAGCAATTTGAACGACCCGAACAATTCGGAATAGGATCGAATATTTCCCCCTCCAGGCAATCCGGGCTGGTAGCCATAAGAATCATGCGAAAGCAAAACATGGTCCAGTCGCCGGATTGACTTCATGAATTTGACCATTTCGGAGATTCTGACAGATGGTTCCATCTCGGGCAGTATACCATCAAAAGCTACCCATACGCCTTTTTCAGCAATAGTCAGGACTTTGCTTCGGGAGTTCTCTTCCATGGCATGCAGCCAAATAAAGGCGGATGGATCTACACCATATTTCTCAAGTATTTTTAGCTGTGCATAAGCCCCGGCTGCCGATCCGGTATGCGACATAATTGAAAGCCCAGTTTCAAGGTGGGTAATACAAGCGGCAGAAACCAGCTTTTTATCATTTTCTGTTAAGCCAACACTATCTATCGCGAGGCTGATTACGCCAGGTTTGATCCCGGTATTACCAATTCCGTTTTTCGCTTCCCCGATCCAAATAAGGGCAATCTCTTCTGCGCTCATATCCTTGATCTCCCTGGGCAAATGACATCCTTTATCAACAGCATACCATCCAACATTGGTGATGATAAATATTCCTGTCTTTCGGGAAAGTTCAGCAAGCAGCTTAGGATCACGCCCCATGAATTCAGGAGTGCCATCCACAAAAGTTTGAACTTTGAAGGGTTTTAACTCCTCAAACAATGGCATAATTCTCTGAATAACAGAATCTTTGTTGTATTTGTTGGTTCTGATTGAATCAATCATCGCCAAATCAAACAAAACATGTTCATGCGGTAGCGCTGTTCCCATCCGGGAAGAAAGTATTTCGCCGGTCACAGTTACAATCTTAAATTCACTTTTCCGACATGAAACTGAGAGGATCATCATGGAGAGAAAAATGAATGTACTTAGAAACTTGAAAGAAGCCATGGTAGTTGTTTACAAATTTTATGCGAAGATAAAATGATAAATGAACATGGTATCAACCAAAAATTGGAAATCGAATAAAAAATTGCTGGCATTAGCAAAAAATAAATTGAACTAATTACAAATTTTGAGACTCCTATCCTATTAAAAACTAAATATTTGTTAAAATTTCGTTAAGTAATGTTAAATTATTTTCAAAATACACTTGTTTTATTGTTTTCATTTCTCTAAATTTGTAACACCAAACTAAAAAATTCGTGCCGAAAAACTCTTTTTTTACTTTAATACATGAATTTATTAGACTATATAAATAGCTAAGCATTTCATTATTTGAGCCGCAATTTCCCTTGTAAAAATTAGCCCTCGTTTAATAATTACCAATCTTAATTTTATGAATCTATGAAACAAAACAAAGCGATTTTTCTACCTAAAAGCAAATGGACCAGGGCGTTACTATCCATGGTTTTGCTTATGGTATTGACAACCAGTATGGCTTTTGCTCAAAAGTCGATATCCGGAAAAGTAACTGATGAAGGTGGCGCCTCAATTCCGGGTGCTTCTGTTGTGGTGAAAGGCACTACAGTTGGAACCATTACAGATATTGATGGCAAATTCGAACTAAAAGTTGCTGACCCAGCGAACAAAACATTGGCCTTTTCCTTTATTGGAATGGTAAGTGTTGAAGTTCCAATTGGTTCAAACTCTGTCGTTAATGTTACTTTAAAAAGTGAAACAATTGGTGTTGAAGAGGTTGTAGTGGTTGGTTATGGTACACGTTTAAAAGAGCAGATTACCGGCTCCGTTTCTACGGTTTCCGACAAGCAACTGAAAGTTTCAAGCGCCCCGAGTGTTGTCAGCCGTATGCAGGGCCAAATATCCGGGGTAACTGTAACTTCAGGAAACACACCAGGTTCTGATGCGACCATCCGTATCCACGGTATTGGTACCATTAACGATCCAAATCCATTGTATGTAATTGATGGAGTTCCTGTTGGGCCGGGAAACAATATCAATCCAAATGATGTCGAGTCAATTTCGGTTTTGAAAGACGCCTCTTCAGCCGCCATTTATGGAAGCCGGGGCGCCAATGGTGTAATTTTGATTACCACCAAACATGGTCGCGAAAATCAAGAGCCAAGTGTGGTCTTTTCACTCCGCACCGGAACTTCACAAGCCACCAACCAATACGCTTTGCTTGGTACAGCCGAATATGGTCAGGCAGTATGGTTACAAGCCAAAAACCTGGGCAATGCACCCAATTCTGCGCAATATGGCAAAGGAACAAATCCCGTTATTCCGGATTATATTCTGCCTGCTGCTACCATGTCAGGTGATCCTTCTGTAGCAGATGCACTTTACAAATATCCTGATTATCAAATCTTCAAAGCCAATAAACTTGGCACAAACTGGTACGATGAAATCTACCGTAAGGGAATTATTCAGGAATATGATCTTTCAGTTTCAGGTGGAGGGAAAAAATCAACTTACTCTTTATCCGGAAATTATCTTGACGAACAAGGATTCCTGATCAATACCGATTTCAAAAGATACACTTTCCGTGTCAATGCTGAATCTAAATTTAGCAACTGGCTGAGAGTTGGTGAATCACTTCAGGCTATATATATCCATCAATTAGGCGACTTTTCCAACAACGGTGAAGGTTCGGCAATCTCTATGGCGTACCGTATGCAACCTATCGTTCCTGTTTATGACATTATGGGCAATTTTGCGGGCACAAAGGCTCCCGGTACCGGTAATGCTGCCAACCCTGTTGCTCAGTTGGATCATGCAAAGAATAATGACGGTAAATACATTCGCGTACTTGGCAATCTTTTTGGCGAGGCTACACTTATGAAGGGATTGACCTTTAAGAGTTTGTTCGGATACAACTTTGCGCAGTGGAACGGCAAAAATTACACCCTGCCAACCTACGAAAATGCGGAACCTAACAAAACAGCAGGTTTGAGTGTCGATTCGAACTACTCCATCCTATGGAACTGGTCAAATACCTTGAATTACAATGTGACCATTAAGGATATTCATAAACTTAATGTAGTTGTAGGAACAGAAGCTGTTGACAATACTTATCAATGGATGTCTGCCGGTCGCAGTCAATATTTTTCATTGGCGCCCGATTACATGCAGCTTGGCTCCGGTGAATTGAACAAAGTCAATGATGGAAACGGTTCTTCATGGGCATTGTTCTCTCAGTTTGGCCGTGCCAACTATGACCTGAAAGGTAAATATTTTGTGGAAGCAACCATACGTCGTGATGGTTCCTCCCGATTTGGTTCAGCTAACAGATATGGAATATTCCCAGCTGCCTCTGGTGCGTGGGAATTGACCAAAGAGAGCTTTATGGCTGGTACTAAAAGCTGGTTAGACGCCCTCAAATTAAGGGCAGGTTGGGGTAAATCAGGTAACGACAGGATTGGAGAATACAACATGTTCTCTACCTTCGGAACCAATGGTTATACTGCCGCTTACAACTTAAACGGAACGACAGGTTCCGCGATAGCCGGATTTGAACCTTCAACAAAAGGGAACCCCGATGTAAGCTGGGAAACCACTCAAACAGTAGATTTGGGAGTTAATGCCACAATGTTTGACAGAAAATTAACCGCTTCTGTTGCTGTATGGCAAAGGAATACCTCTGATATGCTCTATCGTTTAAGTGTACCTCAGGTAATGGGTATCGCAAGACCTCCATATGTAAATATTGGTAAGATGAAAAATACCGGTTTTGACATTGAGCTTGGCTACCACAACACCTTGATGGCAGGTAAATTTACCTACTCTATCAATGCGACGCTGTCTCATTACAAAAATGAAGTTGTCTCTCTCTCCAACAACTTGAAAGAGGTAGTAGGTTATTCTGAACGTCAGGTTGAATATACCCGAGCAACGGCAGGTCAGGCCTTTCCAATGTTCTATGGATTGATCGTTGACGGTATCATCCAGACTCCTGCAGAAGCAGCTGCCGCCCCTAAATTTGGCAGTTATACCACTGTTGGTCACTTCAAATACAGGGATTTAAACAATGATGGCGTGATTTCGCTTGACAAAGACCGTACTTTTATAGGTGATCCTCATCCAAAACTTACAGGAGGTTTAAACATTGACCTTGGCTATGGCAACTTCGATCTAAACATGTTCTTCTACGGAAGTTATGGCAACGACATGATCAACTATGTCAGTCGCTGGATCGACTATGGTCAGTTTGTTGGAGGTTTAAGCAAGGATGCACTCTACAATTCCTGGACCCCCACCAATACAGGAGCAAGATTGCCAATGCTTGACGGAGCTTCCCATTCACAGGATGCATCGACGGCATTCATCGAAGACGGTTCTTTCCTAAGACTGAAAACCATGAGATTGGGTTATACCCTTCCTAAATCTGCCCTTGATAAAGTCAAAATGAAAAGTGTACGTTTGTATTTGCAAGCTACCAACTTATTTACAATGACAAAGTACAGCGGACTTGATCCTGAGGTGAATACATTGTCCAACACAGCTGGTGAAGGTAACCGCATGGGCGTTGACAAAGGAGCATGGCCAACACCTCGTCAGATTACATTTGGCGTAACCGTCGGACTGTAATCTAATTATGAATATTATAAATTTTAAACAAAAGAATGATATGAAAAAACTATCAATTATAGTGGCGACCTGTTTCATTATGGCCATATCTTTTTCTTGCGCTGATTCATTTTTGGACAAAAAGCCGCTTGGATCGACTTCCGAAGATGTATTCTACAGTGAGAAAGGCGTTAATGCTCTTTTGACCGGAGCCTACAGTATGGTCAAAGGAAGCGCTTTATGGACCGTCAGCTGGGGTGCATCCATTACTAACTGGACCTATGGCTCTGTTGCATCCGATGATGCTGCCAAGGGATCCTATGTTGGCGACCAGATTCCAATCAATGAAATCGAACGTTGGGAAGTCTCTACCACCAACAACTACCCTGCAGACAAGTGGGTGTTAAACATTGGAATGGGAGTAAATCGTTGCAACATTGTATTGAATGTGATTGCCAAAACTCCTTCCCTTGCAGCAGCTACAGCTACACAACTAAAAGCTGAAGCGCGCTTTTTGAGAGGACTCTATTATTTTGAATCATGGTTGGTTTTTGGCGATAAAGTCCCATTGATCCCAGAGGATAAGGTGGATGTCGCTACAACCATTTCAAATGATAACGCCCCGGGCGCTGTTTTGAAATTCATCATCGACGACCTGACTTTTGCGGCTGCCAATCTTCCTGAAAAGCAAGCCCAACCCGGACGCGCCACCAAATATGCCGCAATGGCCCTTGCCGCCCGTGCTTACATGCAGGTATTGGATTATACCAATGCAAAACCGCTGCTCGACAACATCATCAACAGTGGTAAGTTCACACTGGCTCCCAAATTCTTTGACAACTTCCGTATTGCCAAAAACAATAACTCGGAATCTATTTTCGAAATTCAACGGAACGTCAATGATATCAATGAGTCACTTAACGGTGAAATGGGTATCGGTTTGAACGCACCTTATGCTCCTGAACTTGGAATGTGCTGTGGTTTCCACCAGCCTACCCAAAATCTTGCCAATGCTTTCAAAGTCGATGCAAATGGTCTGCCATTGTTTGACACCTTCGACAACACGGATTTAAAGAATGACCAGGGTATAGCCTCTACGGCTGATTTTATCCCTTCTGATGAATTGGTGGATCCCCGTATCGACTTCACCATGGGACGCAGGGGACTTCCTTACATGGATTGGGGTATCATGCGTGGCATGGACTGGATTCGCGATCAGGCATGGGGCGGACCTTATGTAACTGTTGAGAAGACTTTCTTCTACAAATCTGAGCGCAACAGCTTGTCAACTACTACCGGTTGGCAGACTGGTATCAACGCCAACAACTTCCGTTACCTGCGTTTGGGAAATGTTTTGTTGTGGAGGGCAGAAGTAGCTGCCTCTGAAGGCGATCTGGCCACAGCACTCAAATACGTCAATCAAATTAGAGCAAGGGCTGGTAATGAGGTTGTTATGGGAAAAGTAAATATCTTCAAACTCCCTGTCAGTGTCAACTCAGGAGATGAGTGGAAAAAATACGTAGACTTTACCAAACCTGCAGCCAATTACAAAGTTGGTCAATATGCTTCCTTCCCTGATAAAGCATTCGCAATGAAGGCAGTTCAGTGGGAGAATCGTCTGGAGTTTGCAACTGAAGGAATGCGCTTTTTTGATCTGAGACGTTGGGACAAAGCCGCTCCTGGTAGTATGGCTGCCACGCTGAATGCGTTTGCCAAAAATGACTTGAGGACCAGACCTGACGTAATGAAAGGTGCAGTTTTCACAGAAAAGGCGAAATATATGCCTGTTCCTCAAACTCAATTGGATTTGCAACCCGGAGTTTTGAAACAAAATACCGGTTACTAGTCTACAACTGACACTACATATTTACGGCTGCTTCACCAAAAATGAAGCAGCCGTTTCTTTGTTTCCCCGTTTCAATCTTCATAATGTCCGGAGCCCAGGTCGTCCCCTCTCCTAGTGTCCCAGTCATCCCAGTCTTTCCTACCGTCCTGCCAGCGCGAACCACGAACTGTTCTCCTGGTAATCTTCAACAAGCGTAGTCCTGTCTGAATAGTTCAAGTGACCGATCAAGGCTGTCACCTCTTTCTTTAGGGTAGCCAGGCTGTTCTCAATCAGATCCGAACGGAAACCCTTTTCTCCCAAATCAACCACCTTCTCCATGGAGATAATTCTGGATATGGCCTGACCCAGTTCGACCATTTTGCGTTGAGGCAACTCATAATCGAGATTGAAATTCAGTAGCTCTTTGAAATAATCAGTAGCCTTCTGGGTCAAATCGTTGGCGCTTAAAAATTTAAACAAATTAGACTCTTTGGCCTGTTTCATTTGTTTGACCACGGCATCAGAGATCTGTGAATAGAGCATGTCGTTGGATCCTTCAAAAATTTGGAACGGACGGCTGTCGGTAATGCCTCTTCCCCCGATATGACTCAGTCTGTAGGCTTTCGCACCAACCAATTGTACCAACGACTGGGCAGCATTTTGCATCAGATCCGTTATATAACTCTTTACTGCATTGGCCTCTACCCCACTCGCGGAAAGATCGTTCTCGATACCCGCCTTTTCGCTGCTGGTGGCACACATGGCAGAAGCAACAGTAAAAGATGATTGCAGGTCCGTCAGGCGAAGCTGAACCTGGTCGTATGCCAACAACCGTTTGCCTGAAACAGATCTCTCCCTGGTATGGGCCAGGGCCTCATCAAGCATCCGCTGGATAAAACCATGTGCCATGCCCGGGAACTGAAGCCGACTACGGTGGAGCAGGTCTAAAAGTAACTTGATGCCAGTAGAATGGGGCTGCAAACGGTGAAGATAGGGTACTTCCACATCGATCCGGTTACGGCCGTATGGTATTTGGTAAAGTCCGAGGTTGTCGAAGAACTCTTCCACCACGATTTGCTGGCCATTCTGGTTAACATCGCACAGGAAAAAGTCAATGTCCCGTTTCAGTTCACCATTTTTCATCTGCTCTCTTGCCGTTAATAACCAGAAATCTGCCCATCCGGTTAATCCTGCCCAGTGTTTGGTACCCTTGATGTTGTAAAAATCCCCATCCGATGTAAATGAGGTTTGCATGTTGAGCGCATCGCTCCCATGACCTGGCTCGGTAATCATCAACCCACCCATGTTCTGTGCCGTCAAGAACCGATCAAAGACAGACTTTTTGGTCTCCTCAGATCCATATTTTGCCAAAGGCTGAAGAAATAATGCCGAATTGATACCCAAAGTCAGCGATAACGCCAACGATTCGTACGCAGCTGCAGATAGCAGTGCAAGAATCTCTTCCACCTTACCACCTCTACCTCCGTATGCTTCCGGAATATTCACTGACAACGGATTACCCGACATTACCTCTCTCATCACGAAGGGTGGCATACCCCTGTTGGTACTTAACTGATCAATGTCTGCCCGAACGCGATAGGCATGGGTACTTCTTGAACGAAAATCTTCTAAAAAAATGTCAAAAGGTATTTTTTGATTTGACAAAGGATTACTTTCCATGATTGCAATAATTTATTAAGACAATGATTGTTTAGTAACAAACAATAGCCAATTTGTCCGACTTCAGATTGAAAAAAATTTATCGAAATCAGATGATATCTATAAGTTGAACGTCAATTTTGATGTTATGTTGCAAAAAAAAACGCTATTTTTAAAGAAAATTTCTAATCATTATTTTAAACCATGTCAGAAAACAGAAAGAAAAGTATCAGTCGTCGATCCTTTTTTGGAACCTCGATGATGGGCGCCGCAGGAATAACAATTCTGCCTGGTGTCATAACAAGCTCTCAGGCGATGCCATCAGCTGGTCCTGCGGATGTTAGGCTTGGATTTATAGGAATGGGCCAACAATCCATGTTTTTGTTAAATGGGTTCATTCAGATTCCTGGTGTCGAAGTCATTGCAGGATGTGACGTTTATGGTATCAAACGCAAAAGATTCGAAAAAAGGGTAACCGCCTTTTATGCTAAGAGTGGCAAAAAAGTGAAAGTGGAGACCTTTGAGAAATTCGAAGATCTGCTTAAAGTTCCTTCGATAAATACTGTAGTCATTGCCGTTCCTGACCATTCACATGCCAGGATCGCCATTGCGGCTCTAAAAGCTGGCAAAGATGTCTATCTCGAAAAACCGATGACTTTTACCATTAAGGAAGGCCAGGAACTGGTCAAATGTGTCCGTGAAAACAAACGAATCCTGGGTATTGGTAGCCAACAAAGATCCGATCCCAACTTCCAGCATGCAATCCATCTGGTTCAGTCAGGTGCTATTGGCAAAATAGAAAAAGTAAATGCCTATGTTGGCGCACCTCCAAAACCATACAACCTGCCCGAAGAAACACTGCCTGCAGATCTGAACTGGGATTTGTGGTTAGGTTCACTTACTGCAAAAATTCATTACAATCATGAATTGGATCCTCCAATTTCACTTGATCCCGAAGTAAATGAAAAGATATGGGGCGCCTGGCGCTGGTACACTGAGATGGGTGGCGGTTTCACAACCGACTGGGGCGCGCACATGTTCGACATTGCCCAGTGGGGATTGGGCATGGATAGAAATGGTCCGGTGGAAGCTTCTCCCATCGGGGATGGCACCGAATACATGAAATTCAAATATGCCAATGGTGTTGTCATGACTTCCGAGCCTTTTGATGAAAAGAAAACCAAGGGTGTGAAGTTTTGGGGCAAAACAGGATGGATCGAAGTTTCACGCGGTTATTTCAATGCCTCAGACCCGAAACTGATGCCTGCAAAGAAAGAAGAGTCTACTGGCCCTTACGAAACCAAGATTCCGCATCAGGTGAATTTTGTTGAAGCTGTACGTGCCCACAAAGATCCGGTCGTTCCGGTCGAGATTGGCCACAGCAGTTGCACAGTATGCACACTAGGTAACATCGCCTGTCAATTGAAAAGAACAGTCAAATGGGATCCTATCAAACAGGTATTTATTGGCGATACCGATGGGGCAGCCACAAAGATGATGCACTACGAATACCGAAAAGGATATTCGCTCTTATAAAAAGTAAAAAGGCCCTGAAAAGAGCCTTTTTACTTTTTATAAGAGATTTGAACGAAGTTGAACATGTGGGTTATCAACATATTCGATCTTTACCATATCCCCGTCATTTAAGATTGAAATCCGGGCAGCTTCGACTACCAGCTCATTGATATAACTGTTGGCAGGTGTTGCAATAATCCCTTTTTTGTCAACATCTCTAATCATTTGCTGACGTTTGGCCAATGAATCACCTGCTTTCAGACCCTCTACCTCATTTTCGATCATGAATGCAGTTGTGACAGATGCTGCGACCGATTCAAATCCATAGCCGATAGGCTTGTAACCCTGGCCTTCCCATGGGACAAGCTTATAGAAATCAGGACTAACATAATTAAACTGAGATCCGCCACATCCTATTCCATCCAAATAGGAATGTTCCACACCTCTAAACTGATCATTGTGTTTGAGCATCCCTGTTTTATTGTCCCCTTCGAAAAACATTTGCAGGTTCTGTTCGTTACTTCCCGCTGCCTGATCCGGATAACCCAAACCATCGGTCACCGACAAAATGGCTCCATTTTCGAACCGGACCCTACCGTTTGCCCACATATATCCTTCATTCCCATTCGGAAATTTCCCTTTGGTTCCTGATACGGATACTTCAATCGGTTTTAAGCCGGTGATGAAGTAAACCAGATCAACATAATGGCAACCGATGTAAACGAAAGGATCTGTCTTGTCGCAGGTAAACCAATTCTGAAAATTGGACGACCGGTACAAATAAGGTTCAATCAATTTGGCCTCACCCATCATAAATTCACCAAACTGGTTTAGTTCATAACTCCGTTTGGCAATTAGTGATCGTCTGTCAAAACGTTTATGATATTCGACTCCTACGAACAATCCTTTCTCATAAGCGATTTTCTCAATCTCATGCGCCTGTTCATATTTTAAGACGAGGGGTTTAACGCAAAGAATATGCTGGTTATGTTTCAATGCCTCCAGGACAACTTCGTAATGGAACTGATCGGGCATCGCTACAACCACCAATTGTCTGGAATCCATTTTTGCAATAACCTCCTTGTATAGTTCCGGAAATTTGTTCATTTCGGGTTCTTCCAAAGAAGGGAACGCATCAAAATCCTGACCAGGGAATGCTTCCTGTATTTCAGTACTGTGTTTCAAGGCCTTTAAAGGAGCAGAATCGAGTGCACAAATCCTGATATTCTTCACGTACCCCGTGCGTTGCAAATGATAAACAGAAGGCAGTATTAGATCGTGAGTTATCATTCCACCTCCGACAATGACGACATCCAATGCATTCATATTGTTCATGATATAATTATTTATCTACCTAATATTTCATCACACGCCTCTTCAAATACTTGAATTCCTTCCCTTAATGCTTCTTCAGTAATAGTTAGCGGAGGGGCAATTTTCAGGCATTCCCCTGCAATACCAACGGGGGCAAACATCAACAATCCCTTGTGAAAGCACTTTTCATTTATTTTCAATGCCATATCTGAATCTGGTATTTTCGTGCCCTTTTTAACTACCTGAATACCGGCCACAAGTCCCTTCCCCTGCAGGCAACCCAAAATTTCAGGATATTTCCGTTGTATTCTTAATAATTCGGGTATTAATATTTCACCAAGTTGAGCAGCATTTTCAACCAGCTTCTCATTGATGATTAGTTTCAGGCTTTCAATAGCAGCAACGACTGGCAGAGGGCTTCCTGAATGGGTCGATGTCATAGAACCGGGCGCATAAAGGCTCATTATATCTTTTCTGCCGATTACTGCTGAAATCGGCAAGGAGGAAGAGATTCCTTTTCCACACGCGATCAAGTCGGGTTTAATTTCATAATTTTCATAACAGAACATCTTTCCTGTCCGGCCAAAACCAGCCTGAACTTCATCAAATATGCTCACGATATCGTGTTCTTTGCAAAATGCAACCAGCTTTTGTGCGTAATCTATCGGCAGGAAATCGGGGCCAACTCCCTGATAGGATTCAACGATCATGCCGGCAATCTCTTCGGGATTAACCCCCTGTGACTTTATACTTTCCAGGAACAGATCGAATGAGGTATTTTCATTCTTGTAACCATCAGGGAAAGGCACCTGAATAAATGTTTTACCTTCATCAACTATCCAGGTTTTCAATCTGGGATTGCCTCCCGCCAGCTGAGCGCCCATGGTCCTGCCATGGAAGGCATTGTTGAATGAAACCATATATTTCTTTTGCGGACCATGTTTTTCATATGCATAGGTCTTGGCCAGTTTGATACAGTTTTCGGTGGCTTCACTGCCGGTACTGAGCAGAAATACCAGATAGTTCGCGGGATCCGGGGATATTCCCTGAAGCATTTTTGTCAATTCAGCGCGTTTTTCATGCACAAATACGTAAGTGGCAAGAAGCTTCCGGTCTAAAATACTCCTGATTTCATCAATGATTTCCTTTCTACCATGACCTGCATTGGTAATTAATACTCCTGATGACCAGTCAAGCCATTTGTTGCCCCACTTGTCGTAAACCTGAAACCCTTCTGCCCCATCCCAGATAACAGGCGGCTGGCCCATCATAGATACAGGTTCGGACGTTGATAATGTATTAAAAATAGGTAATGATTCAGGAACAGGTAATTTTGTCCTGATCGTTCTGTATTTCGTGCTTACACTAGGAACATCAACCGGAATTAAATTATACTTCGCCATTTTAATTTTCTTTATCTTAAAATTTCTAAATTTATATTTCTGCTTGGCAGATAATATTTTAACTGAATATATTTATCAAACTGTCTTCTTACTATTTTCTTTTCTGATGTATTGCTATTTGGTTTATTTGCTTACAATTCTTCATCAATCAATCCTTCGAATAGACCTCCTTGCCAGCAACAATCGTTTTTTTGACAACCATTTTTTCATTCTCCAGGGTGAATAAAATCAAATCAGCACGTTTCCCCTTTTCCAAAACTCCACGGTCGTTCAATCCATTTATTAGCGCAGGATTAATTGTTGTCATTCGAATAGCGTTGACCAGACCACAACCGGAGACCTTCATGATATTGGCAACCCCATTTCTCAATGGTGAAGCGGAACCGTAAAGTCCTCCCTCCGAAAACCGAAGATTGCCATCCTCCGTTTTTTCAACCGCCTTTCCGTCTTTTATTTTATAGGTACCCGCCGGTAATCCAGCATAACTTGTAATATCCGAGGTAATAACGCAATTGTCAACTCCTTTGGTTTTGTAATATACCCGAAGCACATCTGGCGGGAGATGAAAACCGTCTGCAATAAAGCTTATTTTTAGACGGTCATCGGCAAGTTGAGGCCATATCGGATTTAGGTGCCTGTTCACGGTATTTGCACAACCATTACCAAGATGTGTTGCAAGGCATGCGCCATTGTCGATTGCCAGTTTGATCTGCCCTGCAGTACCGTTGTGATGCCCCAGTGAAACGACAATACCCAATTCCCTGCATTTACTGATAAACTCATAAGCGCCCTCAACCTCCGGTGCTACCGTAATCAAAAGTATTCTTTCGCCTGCGGCCCTGTAAAGTTCAAGAAACTCTTTCCAGTCCGGTTTGCGAACATACTCCAGTGGATGGGCCCCGCGATAACCATCTGCTGCCGAAATATAAGGCCCTTCGAGGTGAAAGCCGGGAATGGAACCAAGAAAAGAAGGATCATTCATTGCTTTGGCAAGGATGCCAAAATTCTTCAACAATAAATCCTGACTATTGGTCGTTAGAGTAGGGAAATAGGTTGTAACACCCTCCGTCCAAAGGCCTTCGGTAACTTTCTTAACATCTGAAACTGTCAAGCCTTCATTACTTGCAGAGGTATCACTAGCGCCTTCAAGGCAAAATGAGACAGAATTGTATCCGTTAACCTGAATGTCAATCAAACCTGGGGCGACATAATGGCCCTTTGCATCGTACTCAATGGCACCCGGCACATCCAGATTTCCTTCGGCAACCGCCTCGATAATACCGGATTTTACTACCACAGTCGCATTTCTTACAATGCCTGAAGGAATGACTGCCTGACCGTTGTAAATCTTGAAATGCATGTTTACTGAATCCATAATTTTCATGTGATTAAGGTTATATTATAATGGTTATGCCGCTCTTTTTAAAGACCAGTTTTTAACCCGATAACCGTAATAGGCATAATAAACCAAATAAATATAGCATGGCATCAACACCCAGTATGCTGTATGGGGAGTGTAACGATCAGCAAAATACCCATAGATTATAGGCAGTATCGCGCTCCCGCACAGGCCCATGATCAGGATTGATCCCCCCATTTTGGTAAACCGTCCTAAACCATTGAGAGCGAGAGGCCAAATTGCTGACCACATCAAAGAATTGGAAAGCCCCAGTAATACAAGAAACCAGATAGACAGCCTTGCAGTGTGACCAAGAAAGGTAACCATCTGACCACTTACCATGAAAAAGAAAAGGGTAAGCACA
>JBBIUJ010000059.1:0-17357 GCA_037440345.1 Prolixibacter sp. | reverse complement strand
CAATGATAGCTCAGGTTCGTGCCGGTAATGCCGGTGCACGCTACGACTCATACCCTGACACCCATATGATTTGGAACGCTGCCTACATTAGGGGGCAATCGGCTTCACTAGGTTATACTTTCCATGGTAACCTTGGTGGTTTAGAGAAATTGAGAGTTTATGCCACTGCAGATAATTTCTTTTTGTTAACCGCAGTTCGACTTCCTGGTTATGATCCTGAAGGTAGTGCTATACAGAAAATTAATGGAAGGGTTCCAAATATTGATAAATATATGCATCCAGTTCCTACAACCTTCAGCTTGGGTGTTAATGTCACTTTCTAATTGTAAAAATTTAATATCATGAACTACAAAATAAAAAACAGTATAGCATTAAGATTCACTATGCTTTTGGTGATATTCTTGATGGCGCTTGGTGGTTGCAAGGACTTTCTGAAAGAAGTACCTACAGGATCACTGACAACTGCAGCAGATCTAACAGGTATAGAATATAAAGAACCTTTTACAGTTGGACCTTACCGACGGTTGCAAGACTGGACTAGTGGTGCGGGAGATTGGGGAAATAATATTCCCTCTACAATTGAGTACCCAACTGGCGGGGCATACACAACTGAGCCGCACGTTCAGTTCGATAAATTTATGTACAATCAGGTAACAGGTAGTTTACTAGACGATTACAATAATCCGTGGTTGTATTGGTATTCAGGTGTACAAGACTGTAACCTCTCTATCAAACAGCTTCCTTTGATTAAGATGAGTGAGACGGAACTTAATAAAGCTTTGGGTGAAGTACGTACCTTAAGAGCCTTCTATTATTTTTGTATTGTACGCTACTGGGGTGATGCTGTTCTTATAACAGAACCAATAACAGATGTGTGGGCAACACAGTTACCTCGTACCAGTCTGAAAACAATTTATGATAAAATAATTATTCCTGACCTTGAATTCGCCGTTGCCAATCTTCCGGCAGGTAGATCCACAATTGGTCGCGTAACACAGGATGTAGCCCGGGCAATACTGGCAGATGTATATATGACTGTTGCGGGTTATCCTTATCAGGAAGTTGCTTCCAGCCCGGATAAAGACTGGTGCGGTACAGGAGCCTGGTCAATGCAGACCTATCCGGTTGCAAGTGGTGTTGACTTCTTAAAAAAGGCACAAACACAACTTAACGCGCTGTATGGTAGTGTATATACATTGGGAACCTATGATAATTTGCGCGATCCTGCAATGAACAATAAGGGGGAAGCAATATTTCAAGTGCAATATAATGCGACACTCAGGGGTAATGGTCTTATACAACCATCTCTTCCTTTGCTAAGTGCGATTTCCCCAAAAGAAGAAAACGGTACATTTATTCCATGGGTAGGATATTACAAGTCCTATTCTAACAATGACTTGCGGAAAAAGGACCGTCAGTTTTTCTTCTCATGGGATACTAAATATGCCAATGTAAAAGATACAGTTCGTTTTGATGTTCCACATATCTATAAGCAATACGTTGCTGCGTCTGTTAAATCGACAGATGGTTCCGGTCTGAACTGGTCACATTACCGTTATGGAGAAATACTGTTGAATCTTACTGAAGTTAACTGGGCGTTAAAACAATTAGGCCAGTCGGTATCTGATAACGATATAGTAAAAGGTATCAACGAAATCAGAGCCAGAGCTAAGCTTGCCCCATTATCTGCAGCTAGCCTCACACTTAAAGACATTTTGAGTGAAAGAGCATGGGAACTGATATTTGAAAATAAAATGCTATGGGATCAGCGTCGCACGAGAAAATGCCTTGTATATGGCAATGGCGAAATTTCAGCTATTCAGAATTTCATTGGTCATCAGCCTGCAATTTTCAACTATGCTTTTACTCCAATGCATTTATTATCACCTATTCCTGGTAATGAAATTGCCAGAAACGGGTTGGCGAAACAGAATAGTGGGTATTTACCTAAACAAAAATAAGTATTGCATTTTATAATTATTTATTCAAGAAAAATAT
The DNA here is from genome assembly GCA_037440345.1 of Prolixibacter sp. Taxonomy (GTDB): domain Bacteria; phylum Bacteroidota; class Bacteroidia; order Bacteroidales; family Prolixibacteraceae; genus CAINVV01. Next base: position 15,359 of record JBBIUJ010000059.1, on the reverse strand, counting down.
GAAAGCAAAAATTATTATAACATTTTCATTCATTGCTGCAATTGCGATAATGATAGGTTGTACGAAACAACCATATTACGACATCCCTTATGATAGTAACGGGAATGTTTACATCACTAAAATTTCGAAGGTAACTGCAGATCCTGTTACCAAAGCAATGACATCTTTCACTGTCAATGGCTATTTTCCAAATGCAAAATCCGGAGATGTTATGAAGGCTACTGTTTTACAACAGCAGGTACCCAGTTGGGATCTAACTGCGGCCAAACAACTTCTGCCGGTAGCCGGTAGCGAAAAAAGTATTACGGTTGGGAGTGATCTTAAAACATCAGTAACGTATACCTTAACGGAAGCACATTTGATAAATGTTGGTGATGCTATAACAGTTGTATTTTCCGGAAACACAGATTCAGGGATTATATCAATTGTTCTTAAATAGCTTCATAAAGGGCTTTCTTTTTCGCAAATAGGTTTAAGAGGCTGTCTTTAGGGGCAGTCTCTTATAACTAAAAATCGAATTTTTAGTTATACCTGATGTATAAGTAAGAAACAAAATGAATTGTTTGGAAACCGCACCAGCCAAAAAGCTGATGTGGTTTCCTTTACGAGTTTGGTAATAAAAGAGGGGTCAAATTAATAAGAAAAGAGACATTATTTCTTTTCAGTGACTTATATTAAAACTTGAATTTGTTTAAGACCTTCCCGACATCCCCTCCTTCGTAATTGATGGTAAGGGAATCACTTCTCATTGATTCCAGAATTTTTGTAGTATTGGTGAGCGAGTCAATGTAAATTATTTTGAACAGGATTTTTGCCGTACTATCTATGGAGGATTGAAATCTCACTACACCATTGTCATTGGAGAGATGGCTGACAAGATAGGGCAATGCTTCAATATCGTATTGTTTGGAGTCGATCTGAACCTTCAGCGTGTCAAGCATCTTCTCGCGGTAGCTTTTTTTCCAGTTGAAGGTTCTCTTGAAAGGTTCAAACATCCTGATTTTGTATTCTGTCGGTGTGATGGATTGGAAAAGAGGGATTCCTATCAGTTTGAAAGTTAGGTCAAAATGCATAGTTGATTCTTTTGTATTGATATTCAGTATTTTGGCTTCAATAAGCTCTTTCAGTTTTGCTTCGTTCAGATCGGAATTGCCGGGCAAAAATATCCTGACAGTTACCGGGCAACTAAAAGCGCTTTCGAGTCCGAGGGCATCTGACTTTTCTTTAAGAAGCATGGAAAGATGCGAGAAATCGTTGGGATCAAAGAAGTTATCAAGCTGGCAGGTGACCATTTTAATATTCTGGATGGCATCAGTGAGGTCCCGAACTACTGCTTTCTGGGGCGCAAATATTTCAGCCTGAATTTTTTGATCCGTTAAAATAGTCGGATCATACAACACTTTGACTTTGTGTGTGGTAACAAAGGTGGAAACTCCGAGTACTCCTTTGACCTTTTTCATTTTGTTGGCGAAGGCAGTGGAACTGCCAAAGCATTTGATCTCGGTGAGCCCTGATTGGGTAAAAACAGCGGCTTTTTCAAGCTCTGCCGGGGTTCCCCAGCGCTGGTCGATGGTGGGCAACTCCCAATTGAAACTTAAGATAAGTCCAATCACAAACAATACGATGGCTGCAATAACCGGCAACCATTTTAATCCGCTTCGCCTGTTGATTTGTAGCGTATCTTTTTCGGGACAAACTTCGAGACATTCGCCGCACAAGTTGCAATCCACATCAGTAACAACCTTCATTTGGGCTACATCAATTACTTGCGGGCATTTGCGGCTGCAAAGCCGACAATTTGTGCAAGTGGTTTCATTGCGGGTAATTTTTGCAACCGGAAAGAAATTCAGCTTTCCACCGAAAATTTCCAGGAGATATCCTCCGACTGAAACAACAGCCAATGGCCAAACATATGATAATTGAACTCCAAGTGCCAATATGAAAGCATAGATAAGAATTATAGTAGCAAAAAACCAGGTAAACTTAAGGATGTTAGAGAGGGCGCCAAGCGGACAAATGTATTTGCACCAGAAGAGCCTGATAATGATGGATCCTATCATCACCAGAAAGATGGTTATCAAAGCGAAATACCAGACAACATCCAGGTCGAACCCTGATGCCAAGGCATAATAGGGATCAAATTTTTTGCAGAAAAGCTCATTACTATCAAGGGTATAATAGAAGGTAACAAAAAGCAGAATGTATTTCAGTGAGCGCAACAGTTGGTCTGCCACTTTGGAAATTTTAAATCCCACTTTGAATTTATCTCCAAGATTTCCAATCCACTCGCTGATCGTACCAATTGGACAAATGAAGGCGCAGAAGAGTTTGCTGAAAAGGATAATGCCAATAATCAGCATAATGCCCATGCCAATCTGTGCGGTGGTCATGGTGCAGGCCAAAGAGTTATTCAGAAAGTAACTGCTCAGTGCTTGAACTCCCCCGAAGGGACAATATGCTTCGAAATCAGGAACGAAATCACTTTTCAGGAAGGCCTTAACCCCTAAAAACAATAAAAATGCTATAACACTCCATTGAAGAATGATCCGGGGAAGGTTTCTTTTTTGGTTAAATTTCATGGTAATTGGTTGGTCGTTAAGGTTACAAGTAATGAAAAAATCCTTTGTGCATCCTTTGTATTTTACTTTGTGACCTTTGTGGTGAAAAACATATAAATTCAAACACAAAGGGCACAAGGGAAAGCACGAAGGATACGAAAAGGAGGAGTAATCTTAGGAACGAGTACGCTATTTTTTTGTCAATTCATTGATTACAGAGATTCCAATAAAAAGCAGAACTATCGTTGAAATACCGTAAAGTTGCAGGGTGGCGATCAATATGACCGAACATATCAAAAAGATGTATTGAACCTGGTTGTTCTTCCAGCTTAGACTCTTGAATTTCAGCGAGAACATTGGAATTTCGGCTACCAGCAAAAAGGAGAAGAGGAAAGTAATGAAGAGCAGTACCGGAGTTGAAAGCAAAAGCTGATCAATGCCCGGTATGGAGCCATGCTCCTGAATTAACGCCAGTGAAGAAATGAACAACGCATTTGCAGGGGTTGGCAAACCTATGAATGAGCTGGTCTGACGTTCGTCGACATTGAATTTTGCCAGCCGCAATGCGGAGAAAATAGGAATCAAAAAGGCGGCTCCAAGGATTAGTGTTTCGGTCAGGGTTAGATTTGATTGAAGATCCGGCACAACGTTTTCCTTGAAGAGACTTATCTCTAACAATTTAAACAGGATTAAACCTGGAGCCAGTCCGAAGGAGATCATATCAGCCAGCGAATCCAACTCTTTTCCAATCGGTGAATAAGCTTTTAACAACCTGGCTGTCATGCCATCGAGAAAATCAAAAATGGAGGCAAGAAGAATCAAAATTACTGCTGTTGTCAGCGTCCCTTTTAATATAAAAACTACTGCAATGCTACCGCAAAGGACATTGAGTGAGGTTAAGAAATTGGGAATATGCTTTTTGATCATAAGATCGAAATTATAATTCAGCAAGTATGGTTTGACTGCCGGTAACCGCCTGGCAGAGTTCAACATTGACTTTAGTTCCTATGGGAAGGTAGATGTCGACACGAGATCCAAAACGGATAAATCCCAGCTCATCCTGCTGTGCTACCTTTTTCCCAACCGTGGAGTAGGTGATAATACGTTTGGCAACAGCCCCGGCAATCTGTCTCACCAAAACTTCGGTTCCATCTGCCATCCGGATCACGGTAGTGGCCCTTTCATTCAGGGTTGAGGATTTGGGTAAATATGCTGCCATAAAATGGCCGCTGTGGTGTTTAAAATAGGTGACCTCTCCCGGAACCGGATTCCAGTTGATGTGGACATTGTTTACTGACATAAAGACAGAGACCTGTAATCTTCTGTCTTTAAAATACTCATTTTCAGTGGTCTCCTCGATTGCAACAATGGTGCCATCGGCTGGCGAGAGTACTGATTTGGGTGCCGGGGTAATAATTCTGTGGGGATATCGAAAAAAACGGATAGTTAATACCAGAAAGGGCAATGTCGCCAGAATAATGAATACCCGAAATACTGTTTCTCCAGTTAGGCTTACCAGGTAATTGACTGCCAACCAAATTAATATCGAAATAAAAACTATTTTATATCCCTCCCTGTGTAATCTCATTCCGTTTTCGTTAAGTAGGACAAAAATAGTGATTTTTTCTCTAATAATCTCTTTAACCGAAGAAGTGAATAAGCAGATAAACAAAGGGTGATGCAAAAATAATGCTGTCGAAACGGTCTAGCAAGCCACCATGCCCGGGTAGAAATTTGCCCGAATCTTTGAGCCCAAGATTTCGTTTGATCATCGATTCGACCAGGTCGCCGATCGTGCCTGAGATGGTAACTATCGTAGCAATCAATAACATATATCCCGTTCCAAACCTGGGAAAGAGCCGTTGCAAGGCAACAGCCAACAGCAGGGCGAGTATCCAGCCGCCAAAAAAACCTTCCCAACTCTTCTTTGGCGATATTCTTTCGAAAAGACGATGTTTGCCCAATGTTACACCGAAGAGGTAAGCACCTGAATCGTAAGCCCAGATCAGGATAAAAAGGAATATTAACAGCGTTGGTTCGTAATGGTTATCAGCCGGAAAGGTTGGAAAGACAAAATAATTAAAGAGCGAAAATGGGTAGATAATGTAAAGAATCCCGAAAAGGGTGACGGCAATATTTTCGAGGGCATTTTTCTTCGCGCGGAAAAGTTCATAGGCAGGGACAATAAACAGAATGGCGAGATAAAATCCAAAGAGATTTACCGGGACGATTCCTTTGGTATAAAGAAAAGTCAGCAGGAATATTAACCCTCCCAATGCCATTCCAACCACTTTTTGCGGCAAGATACCGGCATGATTCGAAAGCGTGTAAAATTCTTTCAGGATAAAAATGGAGAAGAGTCCGAAAAGAAGGGCAAAACTCCATGGGCCAAACCAGATAGCCCCCATTAGTACGACTGCAAAGAGCAGTCCGGAGATGCTCCTCTTGTAAAATTCTTTCAAATTTCCCCGGTTATTAGTTGGTCTAAAATTTTCAGAGCCTCCTCCCAATCATGCTCTTCGACGTAAAGTTCGACATCGCCGAAAAAATGATATGAAGAGTCTTTCTGATTCATTATCACAGCATTGATCCCGCTTTCTGCCAACAAATCACGGGCAATCAATACCTTGAATTCATCTCCTGAAAAATAGATCTTTTTCCAACTCTTTTCCATACAATTTTCCTGTTATGCAACAGTATCTTTGTCCGGAGCTGACTTGACGATTACCTCTTCGGTTTTTGCTTCCTCCTTGGGTTTGTTCCATGGCCTTGGCCCGAAAACATGTTCGAGATCTTCGGTAAAGATTACTTCTCTTTCAAGGAGTAGTTCGGCTAGTTTTTTGTGACCTTCCGCATGGGTACTCAGAATTTTCTTGGCTCTTTCGTATTCCTTGTTGATGATCATATTAACCTCAGCGTCAATTATTTCGGCGGTTTTTTCGCTGTATGGTTTGGTAAATGAATAATCTGATTGGCCGGACGAGTCGTAGTAGCTTACTTTGCCTATTTTTTCACTCATGCCAAAGTAGGAGACCATGGCAAAGGAGGTGCGGGTTACCTTTTCCAAATCATTTTGGGCACCTGAGGAGACGGATTTGAAGACAAGCTCCTCGGCGGCACGTCCTCCCAGTGTGGCGCAGATTTCATCCAGCAACTGCTCCCTGGTCGTGATCTGTCTTTCTTCGGGCAAGTACCAGGCAGCGCCCAGCGCTTTTCCACGGGGTACGATGGTTACTTTTACCAAAGGATGGGCAAATTCAAGCAACCAGCTAACTGTAGCATGACCGGCTTCATGGTAAGCAATCGTCGCCTTTTCATCAACTGATATGATTTTATTTTTCTTTTCCAATCCACCAATGATACGGTCGACAGCATCTAGAAAATCTTGCTTTTCAACCACCTCTTTCATTCTTCTTGCGGCAATCAAGGCAGATTCGTTGCATACGTTTGCGATATCAGCGCCGGAGAATCCTGGTGTCTGTTTGGCAAGGAAATCAACATTTACGTCCTCACCCAGTTTTAAAGGGCGAAGGTGTACCTGGAAAATCTCCTTACGGTCGATCATATCGGGCAGTTCGACATGGATCTGACGGTCAAAACGTCCGGCGCGCATCAATGCCCTGTCCAAAATATCGGCGCGGTTGGTCGCGGCCAGGATGATCACACCGGAGTTGGTATCGAAACCGTCCATCTCGGTAAGCAGCTGGTTCAGCGTATTTTCGCGTTCGTCGTTCGATCCCATGTTGGGGTTACGTCCACGGGCGCGACCAATCGCATCAATTTCATCGATAAAGACAATACATGGCGATTTCTCTTTGGCTTGTTTGAATAGGTCACGTACCCTGGATGCTCCTACGCCAACAAACATCTCGACAAAGTCGGAGCCCGACATGGAGAAGAAGGGTACATCGGCTTCTCCGGCTACCGCCTTGGCCAATAATGTTTTACCTGTTCCGGGAGGACCGACCAGTAGCGCTCCTTTCGGGATCTTGCCACCGAGTTTGGTATAGCGATCCGGGTTCTTAAGGAATTCAACGATCTCCTGGATCTCCTCTTTGGCTTCCGCCAATCCGGCAACTTCTTTAAAAGTTGTAGAAACCCTCGATTCTTTGTCGAAAACCTTGGCCTGTGACTTTCCGACACTGAATATATTTCCTGCTCCACCACCTCCTTTGCTCATCCTTCGGAAGATCCAAAAGTAAAAGATGAGAAGAATGGCTATCGGGAAAATCCAGCTAAAGATCTCAGAGAAATAGTTTGTGCGGGTTTCGTAAGTCAAAATAACACGCGATGACTCGCCAACCTCTTGCTGGGCCTTCTCCAGGTTGGATTCAAAAACATCGACCGAACCGATGTTGAATGTGAAATGAGGTCCAGTCTTCGAGGGTTCGGAAAGGCCCTGGCTCAATTTGGCCTTGTATTTTTCGTAGGAACCCTCTTTCAGGTAAATCTCAGCCTCTGTTTTGTTGACAATAACGATTTTTTCGATATCGCCATTTTTTAGCATGGTGCTTTTTACTTCACGCCAGTTGGTCTCTACCGGTTTGCCACTAGTTCCGTATATATAGTTAATATACAGAATGGCTACCAGAATAATCCCGTATATATACATAGGATTGAACCTGAAAGAAGAGGAGGGCTTATTGGATCCACCCATGACGGGCCTGTTCGATTTGTTGGTCTTTGGACCCGCTGTATTTGGTTTTTTTTCTGCCATGATAATTTAAATGTCAGCTTCTATGTTATAAATTGTTCCATCGCCCCAGAGAGATTCAAGATCGTAAAACCTTCTGAAAGGTTCCTGAAAAATGTGCACCATCACATTCACATAATCAAGCAATATCCATTGTGCATTCTGAAAGCCATCCTGATGCCAGACCGTTTCAAAGGCAAGCTCTTCCACGCTCTCTTCCACCGACCGTGCGATGGCATCGACATGTGTATTTGAACTTCCGTGACAGATGATGAAATTGTCGCATTCGGCATCCCCTTCACCGGAAAGGTCGATGTTAACAATTTCAATCCCTTTTTTTCGGCGGATTCCTTCCACAATGGCATCCATCAAATCCAACGGACCTTTTTCGCTCACTTTTTGGGTCATAGATGATTTATAGAAACAAAGATAGTTGTTTTACTGATTCCTAAAAAACTCTTTCGGTGCAGGATCTCTCCAATATCACTAACTTTACAAGGTAAAATTTGTAAAGCCATGATAGGATCAACCATCGTACACCTGGACAGGGTAGATTCGACCAATAACTATGCCGCAAAGGAATTGCTGACAAAAAGTCTGAATGAAGGGACAATCTTTGTTGCTGCTTGTCAGAAAGCCGGAAGGGGAACTGGACTTGCCTCGTGGGAGAGCGCAGAGGGATTGAACCTGACATTCACGGTAGTTCTTTATCCATCAAATGTGGCGCTTTCGCAACAATTCTCAATTTCACAGGCAATTTCACTGGGGGTGAGCGATTATTTATCCCGGTTTGTTACTGATGTGACAGTCAAATGGCCCAATGATATCTATGTGAATGACAAGAAGATAGGTGGAGTATTGATTGAAACGGCCATTACAGGGGGAAAATTCTCGCGGGCGCTTGTGGGCATTGGGTTAAATATCAACCAGGAGGTTTTTGTTTCGGATGCCCCAAATCCGGTCTCCTTAAAGAATCTGACCGGTAAAACTTATGAGCTATCCCAAATGTTGACCGATCTGTGCAACTGCCTTGACAACAGGTACCGCTCTCTGATCAGGGGGGACTATTTCATTCTTCAGCACGACTATGGCAAACTTCTTTACCGAAAGGGTGTTTGGGCCAATTACAGTGACCAGGATTCGGATTTTGAAGGCAAGATAATTGGAATTGAGGGAGATGGGAGGTTGCAAATCGAAACCCGGACGGGGGAGGTGAGGGGGTTTTATTTTAAGGAAGTTTCTTTCAAGTGACTAAAGTGAAATAAAGTGACTAAAGTGACTAGAGTGACTAAAGTGAACTAAAGTGACTAAAGTTGGGGCTCCTGTGCTTAGTGATTTTGAATTTTAAGATAAGAGACATGAGAGATCAGACATGAGACTTAGTAAACCAGAAAATCCAGATTGGGGTTAAGTACTTTAGTCACTTTAGTTCACTTTAGTCACTCTAGTCACTCAAGGCACTTACTCAGGGGAATAATCGATCTTTGCCAGCATATCTGCTAATGACCCGATCCCCTTTTCGAGATATCCACCCACCATCATTTTGATCATCATGCTGAGTTCGGCATGGAGGGTCAGTCTCATCTTACAGCTATTTTCATCAATTGCAGCGAGCTGTATCCACATGGTAACCGGAAATGGCACGGATTTCTCTCCTTGGAATTTGATGGTTTTGTAAGGTTCACGTTCAACGATCTCTATGCCGACATTCCCGACCGGACTGATGGTAAAGCTGCAACGATCTTCGGTGGCAGAGAAATCATCGACCTTAAAACCTTTGGTGTCGACCCCTTTTTTGTTGAGTTCTTCAATTTTTTCGGCCGAAACAAACTGCTCCAGGTTTTTCAGGTTGGAGAGTTTGGCAAACACCGACTCCTGCGACCAGGCGATTTCATGTGGCGAACTCACATATTTTTCCATACCCATGTTATTGTCGGTTAGGTTATTATTTTTTAATTGGGGGAGAATAGGGTGGCCACAAAGGGCCGTCCCTACATTATCCTTTTTACTTTATCCTTTATCCTTAAATTTATCTTCCCCAGGTTTCCGGCGTTTTCCTCCAGTTATTCAGGCTTGCCAGCTGTTTATCATTGATCTCACCCGAATCGTGCGCCAATTTTAAAAGAACATTGTAATTGCTGAGGGTGGTCAGCTCAATGTTTGCCTGCTCAAAATTAACTGCTGCATGTGGAAAATTATAGGTAAAGATGGCCAGCATTCCCAATACTTCGGCTCCATAATTGCGAACCGCCTGCGCTGCATTCAGGGAGGAGGTTCCTGTCGAGACCAGGTCTTCGATGATGACGGTTTTGGTTCCTTGCGGGATGTCACCTTCAATCAGGTTTTCCAGTCCATGCCCTTTGGGGGCAGAACGGATATAGATGAATGGCAATCCAAGCTCCTCTGCAACCAATACGCCATGGGCAATGGCTCCCGTGGCAACACCGGCAATAGCTTGGGCATCAGGGTACTTTTCGCGTACCAGTTGAGAAAATGCTTTGCAGATGAAAGTACGGGTTGCGGGATAGGATAGAATCTTCCTGTTATCGCAATAGATTGGGGCTTTCCATCCTGATGCCCAGGTAAAAGGTGCGTCTGGTTGTATCTTTATGGTATTGATTGCCAGCAACTGCCTGGCAACTTCAATTTCTCTTTGTTCCATCGTTATTTGATTTTGGGCAAAGTTAAGCTTTTTTACTATTTTTAGTGGGCTGGCAGGGGTAAGTTTTCGGACAAATCTGATACAATCTTTGGGTCGCCTTTTGTCGTAACGAACAAATTTTCTTCGTGCTCTTTGTGTAACACTTCGGGTCCTTCGTGGTAGAAAATATTTAAACACAAAGGTTGCAAAGGGTTGCACAAAGGGCACGAAGTTGGAAATTGAAGCATCAAGTTTAGCTTTACAAAGAAATGATGAGAAAAATGTACAAGTATATTCTTATTTCCGGTTTGCTCCTGACATCCTTGACGGTTGCAGGGCAGAATCTCAGAAAAATTGATCTGTCAGCTTCAAATGAATTAACCGGATTGGTTGCCAATTCTTCGACAAATTTGCTGCTCAGGGAATCCGTTCCTTTGGTTTCATGGGAGGTTTGCAAGAAAAATGATTTGCAGCACAAAGAGTTTTTTACCAGTTCCAGTACAGGAAACAACCCAGCAAAAATTGAGCTCTCCATAAAGCCTGAAGAGGGCTATCATCCCGGTTTCAAGGCTGCTCTTACCTTTAAAAATATTTCGCCGGATACCATTTGGCTTACCAATGTAGTGCCGTTTGGTTACAGTGGCGACAAAGTTTGCCTGACCGGCAAAGGGGATCATCCGCTATCGAGAAGTTACCTCTTCAGACCAGGATTTGAACCCGTCAACTGTATTTTGCCCGACAACGCATGGGAAACCGGATTCTCCGATATCACCGTGAATGATACGCTGAAAGTATCCGCAATCACCCGAAGAAGCCGTGACAACATGGTTAAGGCGGTACGGCGACGTTTTGAAACGGAATTGGCCCCGGGTGGTGTGGTACAGTACAATCTGTTTGCGGACTGCCATAAAGGTCCCTGGCAGGAGGGACTGCGGCTGATGTTTCAGGATCGGATGTTGTACGATGTGGAACCGGGTAAATTTGATAGTCAGTTGTTGGAGAGGAAAGATCTCCAGTGGATTCGCCATGCCTATGTATCCCACCTGATCATGGCCTGGAATGGCATCTTCTATGACGATGCCGACCGGAAATTTCACCTGGAGGAGTTTGTGAAAAGGGGTAAATTACTCTATGGCGGCGACGATTTTATCGGTATCTGGCCAACCTGGCCAACGCTTGGGGTAGACAAACGCAACCAGTGGGACCTCTTTCGCGACCTGCCCGGTGGAACCCGGCGACTTCAAAGGGAGGCTGATAAGTTGAACAGTTTGGGATCTCGTCTCTTTATTTGCTACAATCCATGGGATGAAAGCACCCGCAACGAGGACCATTCGGGAGGAATGGCCGAACTCATCGCCGCCACCCATGCTGATGGGGTAGTCCTGGATACCAGGGGCGCCTCCAGCAAGGAGCTTCAAAAGGCCGCCGATTCCGTTCGCAAAGGGGTGATCATGTACTCGGAAGGAATGGCCGTGCCCAAAGATATGCAGGGTATAGTCGCAGGACGGGTTCACAATGCCCTTTATTATTGTCCGATGCTGAACCTGAACAAAATCCTCAAACCGGAATTCGCCATCTTCAGGGTGGCCGAAATTTACAAGGAGCCGATCCGACGTGAATTCTGCCTCTCTTTTTTCAACGGGTACGGCACGGAGCTGAATATCTTCGCCCCCGGAATCCCCGAATGGGCGGAAGAGCAATATCGGTTTCTGGGAAAAATTGCCCGAATCCAGCGGGAGAATTCGGAAAATTTCACAACCCGGGCAATCACACCGCTTCTGTCGACTACCTTCGATAAACTTTTTGTGAACAGTTGGCAAACCTCCGTCAAAACGATCTATACCATATACAGTTTGGTTCCGCAAGGGTACAAAGGCGACCTGTTTGAGGTTACGCCCCTACCGGGAAGGCACTTTGTGGATCTTTGGCATCACGAGGAAAAGCAGCCGATCAAAATTAGCGATAAATGGATGATCGGGGCGGAAACGGATGCCTTCAACCAAAGCTGGCTGGGCACCAACAACGAAGGGTCAGTGGATTGCATCGCACAGCTTCCTGAGTTGATTCAGGCAACGATCGCGGGGGATGACCTTTCAATCCGTGTCGGAAAGGGTGATTCCCTCAGAATCTGGGCAGGTGAGCCCGACTACCAAAAGAGTCCGCTGGCGGTGAAAGCCGAAGATCAATCCATCCGGCTGACAGACTATTTTGGTCGGTTTGAAGGAAGATTTGTCGTTCAATTATTCGAAAAAGAGCAGTTGCTCGACGAAAAAATTGTTTCTGTCCTACCGGGAACGCCCCGATTGATCAGTCGTCCGGAAAAAACAGAGGTTGCCGCCAAGGCTCCAACCGGGATGGTGAAAATTCCTGCAGGGAAGTTTAAATTTCATGCTACCAATGGAGATGAATTTATTCCCTATCCCAAAGATAATGAGGGTAAAATCTTCGATATGCCACCTCTTTTGATGGACAAATTCCCGGTTACGAACGGCCAATTCAAAGATTTTCTGGACAAAAGCGGTTACCAGCCGGCTGACACTGCAAATTTCCTGAAGAATTGGATAAAAGGCAGTTTCCCGGTAGGTCAGGAGCAATATCCTGTTGTTTATGTTTCATACGAAGATGCCGGGGCTTATGCCAAATGGGCAGGGAAACGTCTCCCAACAGAATTGGAGTGGCAATACGCCGCGCAAACTGCTGACTGTAACGAATGGCCCTGGAAGCAGAAACAGCAGATCCGGCGTGCCGAAGAGGCAGTGACCAATACCTTGACAGTCTTTAAAATTCAAGGGATCGAAAAAGGCAGATGCCTTACAGGGGATGGTTCGCTCTACCCGGTCGGCAGTTATCCCAAAGGTGCAAACCCTTACGGATTGCAGGATCTGGTCGGATGCGTCTGGCAACTTACCAACGATCTTTATGCCAATGGCAGCTACCGCTACATCATCATGAAGGGCGGAAGCTATTTCAACCCCTCCTCCAGCTGGTGGTATGTTCAGGGCGGACCGAGGGAGTTGCATTACCGGCAATTTTTGCTGCGGATTTCTGAGGGCTTTGAGCGAAATGCAACTGTGGGGTTCAGGTGTGTAAAGGATTTGTAGCCCCCTGAGCGGAGTGGTACCCTGAGCGAAGTCGAAGGGCCGAAGGGGTGAAAGAATCAAAAGACCACCGGTCCCCGAGCGGAGCCGAGGGGTCAAGGGATTAGAATAAATTGATTAATTTATAGCGAAATAATGCGATAGAAACCAATTGATAAGATATAAAGATGAAAAACTCTTCCGGATTTAGGCTTTTATTCATTTTTCTTTTTTTTTCATTGATGGCTTCTGCCCAACAAAGTGGAAATCCCTCCAATTACCAGAACAACCGCCCTCCATTGATCCAAAAACCATTCATAGAGCTTCCGCTTGGGGCAATATCCCCGGAAGGGTGGCTAAAAGACCAACTTGAGCGGCAGAAAAATGGTATGACGGGTCATCTGGATGAGATTTACGAAAAGGTGATGGGCAAACGCAATGGTTGGCTGGGCGGAGATGGCGATGTGTGGGAGAGGGGACCCTACTGGATCGACGGATTACTGCCGCTGGCCTATATTTTAAAGGATGAAACTTTGATTGCCAAAGTGAAACCGTGGGTCGAATGGACGCTGAACAGTCAGCAGCCGGATGGTTATTTTGGACCCTCTGTTGACCATGCAAATGAACCTGGATTACAGCGCAACAATGCCAAAGACTGGTGGCCCAAGATGGTAGTGCTGAAATTCCTGCAACAATATTATTCGGCGACCCTGGATAAACGGGTTATCCATCTGATGCTTAATTATTTCAAATACGAGCTGAAAGAATTGCCAAAGAGTCCGCTAAACCATTGGACCCATTGGGGGGCAGACCGCGGCGGGGACAACCTGGCGGTAGTCTATTGGCTTTACAACCTGACCGGTGAAAATTTTTTATTGGAACTGGGCGGGTTGATCCACAAACAAACAGTAAACTGGACGGATGCCTTTCTGACCGGACAGCTTCGAAACCAATGGAGTTTTCACTGCGTTAATGTGGCCCAGGGAATGAAAGAGCCCGGTATCTATTTTCAGCAGGCAAAGGATAAAAAATATGTGGAGGCCGTAAAAGCAGGATTGGCTGATCTGAAGACTTTTCATGGTTTTCCGGATGGATTGTATGGTGGGGACGAGATGCTGCATGGCAACAATCCTACCCAGGGTTCTGAGTTCTGCTCTGCTGTTGAGATGATGTTCTCGATGGAAAGTATTCTGCCAGTTACAGGCGAAGTGGCTTTTGCCGATCAGTTGGAACGGGTAGCATTTAATGCATTGCCCACCCAGGCCACTGACAATTACGATAGCCGGCAATATTATCAGCAGACCAACCAGGTGTTGGTGAGCCATCACCCAAGAAATTTCAATACGGCTTACGAAGGCACCGGACAGCTCTTCGGTCCGCTGACGGGTTATCCTTGCTGCACCTCCAACATGCACCAGGGTTGGCCGAAATTCACCCAAAACCTTTGGTATGCTTCAGCAGACAATGGCATCGCAGCGCTGGTTTATGCACCCTCCAAAGTAAAGACCAAAGTAGGCAAAGGTATCAACGTCGAGATCACCGAATCCACCAACTATCCATTTGAGGAATCCATCCGTTTCGGTGTGAAAATTGAAAAAAAATCCAACTTTTCCTTTCATCTGAGGATTCCAGCATGGTGCAAAAAATCCACGATCCGGATCAATGGTCAATTGTGGGGCGAGCCGATCGGAAACAGTATCGTTGAGATCATCCGTGAATGGTCCGACGGGGATGAAGTGATCTTGTCGTTGCCCATGCAGGTTGCGGTAAGCCGCTGGTACGAGAATTCGGCAGTCGTGGAGCGCGGTCCTTTGGTCTACGCGCTCAAAATTGGAGAGCAGTGGAAGAAAGTGGAAAACAATGATAAATATGGGCCTTTTTATTATGAAGTACATCCTGCAACCCCCTGGAACTATGGTTTACTGACCACTTCCATCGCCAATCCTGGTAATGGATTTGAGGTTGTAAAACGTTCGGTAACACCGGGGAGTTACCCATGGAACCAGGAAAATGCCCCGATCGAAATCAAAACCAAAGGTGTTGTCATCCCATTTTGGATGCTCTATAACGGCTCCGCAGGCCCTTTGCCATACAGTGAGCAGGAGCAATTGAAAACCGATCCTCCGGTTGAAATCACACTGATTCCGTATGGCTGCACAACCCTCAGAATTACTGAATTTCCGGTTGTGAAATATAACTATAAATAAAATTCTGTCACTTACTTAGAGTTCTTTGTGCGACCCTTTGAGACCTTCGTGGTATAAAGTATTTCAACACAAAGATTTCTATGGTTTAAACAAATGTTCTTTGAAATATTTTATGTTGTTTGATATTCTACTTGATAAGGAGTACCTCTGTTTATTACTGCGCACAATCGGTGAAGGATCTTG
>JBBIUJ010000058.1:0-17503 GCA_037440345.1 Prolixibacter sp. | reverse complement strand
GGAATGGGAACAGATGGTGCAGTGGAACTGAAACTGCTCAAAGATGTAGGCGCCCTCACCATTGCTCAGGACGAGTTAAGTTCACTGGTCCATGGTATGCCAGGAGAAGCAATCCTGCTTGAGGCTGTTTGTATGGTCTCTTCATTGGATGAAATAGTAAGTCAAATTATTAATAATTAAATAAATCTTCATATGGAAAATATCTATAATTCCTACACTATCTCGCTTGGGGAGAGCCACATTCTGGCTGTGGAGGATTCATTGGTACAGGCAAAATTGTTACAGCATTTTTTCGATATCAACAACATCAATGCAAAACTCTTTAACAATGCCATTGATGCATATAAATCCGCTTGTGAAAATCCACCATTACTGATTATCAGTGATATAATAATGCCTGTAATGGATGGTTATGAATTTTGTTCCAAGGTGAAAAGCAATCCCGAACTAAGCCATATTCCGGTCATCCTGCTCACTTCCCTCCATGATCCCCTCGACATTGTCAAAGGATTGCAGGCAGGTGCAGATAATTTTATCACAAAACCTTTTGATGAAAAGTACTTACTTTCGAGGGTCCATTACCTGCTTGCAAATAGCGATATGCGCAGATCGGGAGCGGGGGACATTTCCATGGAGATTGTTTTTCAGGGAAGCAAATTCCTGATTAACTCGGACAAAAGACAAATTCTCAACCTGCTGCTTTCAGTTTATGAAGCAGCGATTAATCAAAACAGGGAATTGATTGAGGCCAAACAGCAACTCGAAGAAATGAACTTCGACCTGAAAGCTGCCAATGAGGAGTTGGATGCATTTGCGCGAACTGTTTCTCATGACCTTCAATCCCCATTAGCCGGGATCATCGGTTTTACGCAGTTGATGATCGATGATGGTGCAGACAAAATGGAGAGTGAAATGGCTGAACATTTGCACTGGATACTTCAGTCATCTTATAGAATGTCAGAACTAATTGTCGACTTATTGAATTATTCCCGGTCTGGCAGGGCCAAGATTAACTGTGAACCGGTCAATCTAAGCGATCTGTCAAATGAGCTGGTCGACTATTATCGTGTCAGGAATCAGGATAACAAGTTTCAGTTTGAATCAGAGGAAGATCTTATGGTCAACGCAGACAAAGCGCTGATGCGAATTGCATTAACCAATCTTCTGAACAACGCTATTAAATATTCAAGCAATACCGAACAACCGGAAATAGTCTTTGGAAGTAAGCTTCTTTATGGCCGAAAGGTATTCTTCATAAAAGACAATGGGGTGGGATTTGATATGGCGAAAGCAGAGAAGCTGTTTGATCCTTTCGTAAGGTTGCACACAAGTGTAGACTTTAACGGTACCGGTATTGGCTTAAGCACCGTTAAGCGGATCTTTAACAGGCATGGTGGTGACGTTTGGGCTGAATCGGAAGCCGGAAAGGGGGCAACATTCTTCTTTAACGTTGAAAGAAAGGGTTGTGAAGGGACGAATTCGGGCAGTTAATATTCATCTTTTTCCCCACTCCTCATTCAACTCCTTGCCCAGCACATATTCAACTGTGCCGCCGTTAACAATATCACGGTAGTAAATAGTAGTATGATGATTCAGACGAAATTAGTCGAATCCTTCCAGATGCCAAATATATTTCAAAAAAAGGCCATCCTTTTGTGAGGAGGGCCTTTTAGGACTAGTTGTTATTCGTTCTATTTTTTCTTAGCTGCTTCCTTGTTTGCCTTGTAACGCATATCAGGTGTTCCGTCTTTTTTTGTTGGACCTGCTGGCGCTTTGGCTGCTTCTTTGTTTGCTTTGTAACGCATGTCGGGTGTGCCATCTTTCTTGGTCGGGCCGACGGCTGCTTTTGCATCAGCGGCGGCGGCCTTTACATCGGCTTTCATCCCCTCTTTGGTAGCTTTGACATCAGCCTTTACCTCTTCCTTTTTGGCTTTTGCATCGGTTTTTACGGCTTCCTTTGTGGCCTTAACATCTGCCTTGATAGCCTCCTTCTTGGCTTTGGCTTCGGCATTCACTGCTTTTACATCCGAAGCGGTCTTCTTGACCTGCTCTTTTGTGGTTGGTTTGGCTGTCTGGGCAACGATCAACGTGGCGCTAAAGCATACCATCACCAGAATTGCAATTAATTTTTTCATCACTCTTTTGTTTTAAATTAAGTTTATATTCAATTGAAAGAATATTAGGCAGTAATTACCTGCCAACCTATTGCTGCCAAAAATAGATAATAATTACGAAAGCCGGGCGGTTAAAGTTTTATTTATTGGGGGGAAGTGCGGAGACTTTGACAAATTCGAACCCGCGCTTCCGCAATTCCGGAACAATGTTTTTCAATGCTTCCGCGCTCTTAGGGGCATACCTTCCGCCGGAAATGTGAAAAACGACGATGGATCCAGGGCGTGCCCGGCTAAGCACATTTTGGACGATGGCCTCCGTATTGCTGTTGAATGCATCGCCGCTGGCGAAACTCCACCTGATGACACGAAGTCCCTTATTCCTTACCAGGAGTTGATCTGCGGCCGAGGCACACCCCCCAGGGAACCTGAAAAGCGATGGGGTTTTTCCGGACAGGCGGGTCAGTATATCCTGCGACTTTTCAAGGTCCTTCACTTTTTCGTTTTGCGGCAGTGCAGGAAGGGAGTAGCAGCTATCGGCAAAGGCCCGGTGACTGAAAGAGTGGTTGCCAATCTCAAAAAGCGGATTTGCCGCCAGTTCTCTAACGATATCCGGATATTTTTCGGCCCAGAGTCCAGTTATAAATATAGTAGCCTGGATTTTCTCCTGCTTCAGGAATTCTACAATGGCAGCGTTGTACAATTGTTGATCAGCCCCGGAAGCAATTCGTTTCAACATGCCGGAAGTCATACATGCATCAAAGGTAAGGGCGATTTTCTTTGACTTTTCATTGGGAGTCACTGGTGGTGCCCCAACTGAAAAAGTCTGGTTGAGAAGTAAAAAAATGACTATGACTAGAATTTTCTTCATGTTAGTGCGCCAAAGTTAAAATAAATGCCATCATCATTTGCAATCCTAACAATGCCTTTAGATGAACTAAATACTTTGAGACCTTTGTGCGATCCATTGTGTCCTTAGTGGTAAAATTTAAAACTTAACCACAAAGGTCGCGAAGGAATGCACAAAGGACACTTGGGTCATTCTGATCTATATCATTAAATGACATTGCCCAGAGGAAAATATTTTTCTTTACCAGACGATCATGCTAAAAAACTGAAAAAATATTGCTTTCGGCATATGTTGGTTTTCTTATAACTTTATCTTTAAATCAACTAAAGATTATTAACTGTGAATAGACCGACAATTCTTCTCCTCTGTTCCCTTCTATTTTGGACCACAGGCCTTCAAAGTCAGAATGTTGCAGGGCAGCCCGATTTTTTGAAAAAGGCCAACCGCTACGAAAAAAACGGATGGATCTACCTTCACATTGAGGGGAATCCCAGGGAACGGGGCTATCAACATGGAGCCCTGATGGCACCCGAGATCAAAGAAAATCTCCGGCTTTTGCGTGCAAGTTGGGAATACAAGACTGCGTTGGATTGGTCGTGGTATGTGCAGAAGGCGGGTGAGGTGCTTGCCACAAAGGTGGATTCCGAAAACCTGGAAGAGCTTGACGGAATTGTGGAAGGATTGAAGTCGGCAGGCGTAACCACCTCCCGCAATGAAATGGTTGGGCTCAACGGTTACGCTGAATTGTTGGGTTATTGGTGGCCCACGGTCAAAGACTCTGTACGGGTGCAATGGAACCAGCCACCCAAAGAGTCGTGCAGTTCCTTCATTGCCACGGGAAATATGACCGCTGATGGCAAGATTGTGTTGGGCCACAATACCATGGATAATTACTACAGTCCGCTATGCAACATCATCCTGGACATTCTTCCCGAAAAGGGGCACAGGATACTGATGCAATCGGTGGCAGGGTTTATTCACAGTGAAACCGATTTTTTCATCACTGATGCGGGACTGGTCGGTTCTGAAACAACCATCGGCGACTTTTTCCCCTTCGATCCGAAAGGTACCCCGGAGTTTTCGCGAATGCGCCGGGCCACCCAGGATGCCTCTTCCATTGAGCAATGGTGCGACATAATGAAACGCGGCAACAATGGAGGGTATGCCAATGCCTGGCTGCTGGGGGATATCAACACCAATGAAATTGCAAGGTTGGAACTTGGACTGAAACAGGTTGCCTTTGAGAAGAAGAGGGAGGGCTATTTCATCGGATCCAACGTGGCTGAAAATCTGAAGCTGCTACGGTTCGAGACCAAAAAAGACGAGACCAACATCAAATACTCCTCCATTGCCCGTAGGGTTAGATGGAAAGAGCTGATGAAGAAATATGAGGGCAAAATCAACATCAAACTGGCCAAAGCTTTTGAGGGCGACCACTTCGATAGCTACCTGAAGAAAAACAATCCGGGAGGACGTACCCTGTGCGGCCATTGGGAGATTGATGCGCAGCCGTTCGGGCCATCTATTCCCTACAGTCCGGAAGGTACCGTCGATGGCAAGGTGGTCGATGCGACCATGGCCAAAAACATGTCCTTCTCTGCCAGGTGGGGTTCAGCCTGCGGAAAGGCTTTCGACGGCGCCAGATTTCTGAAAGAACATCCTCAGTATTACTGGCTGGAGGGGATGCTGGCGGATCGGCCAAGCCAGCCATGGACGATTTTTAGGGCAGGGGAGGAATGATTTGGCGTCATATCATAGATCTTTAATATCTTTCTCAAGTAAAAATTATTTTTTCAGGTGGATTTGTCTCAGTGATCCCATCATTCGATCATAAAAGCTCATTTTGCCTAAAGATATTTCAGCATCGATTTCAATCATGGATTCTATTCTCAAAGCAATTCCGGAACTACTTTTTAATGCCACAGGGAGGATTATCGTTGCAATATAGTAACCTCCTTTAGGATTCACATACAGTTCATTGGGGATTGTTTGTATTGTAGTAATAACCCTAATATTATTCAGGTTGGGGATTCTGTCAAAATTCAGTACCACTTTGTTACCGCTATTTAACAAGGTAATTTGGTTTGCTGGGAGCACCACCTGTACAACTGTGGTATCTCTTAGTTGCGAAATCAATGCCGTGCTTTTAAACATTAGATCATATTGATAAATAGTTGTGAAAAGAACCAATCCCGTTATTATAAAGAACAATACGGAAATTCCCATGCGGATAATGCGTGGTGGTATCTGACCAATAATGTTTCTTACTTTTTCACTTTTCAATTCAATATTGTCACTGGTTGGTGTCATTGGTTCCCAAGTTCTAATTGATTTTTTACAAGATAGTAGTAGGCTCCCTGTTTTGAAGCCAACTCTTGATGATTCCCAATTTCGGCGATTTGACCGTCATCGAGAACCACAATCTGGTCAGCATTCCTTACAGTGCTTAAGCGGTGGGCAATTACTACCACTGTTTTACCAGTATAGAATTGCTGAAGGTTTTCCACGATCACCCTTTCATTGTTGGCATCCAAAGCATTAGTTGCTTCATCGAAGAAAATGAAATCAGGGTCTTTGTAAATGGCGCGGGCAATCAGGATCCTTTGTTTCTGACCCTGGCTTAAATTCTGACCTTCGTTCCCGATAACTGTATTGTATTTTAATGGTCTTTCCATAACATATTCGTGGATGTTAGCCAGTTTGGCTGCATGTATCAGTTTTTGTTTGTCGATATCCTGTTCACCGACTGCTATATTGTGAGCAATATCTTCCGAGAAAATAAACCCGTCCTGCATCACAGCGCCGCATTGATTTCGCCACCACAATGTATTAAATTTTTCAAGGTTCTGACTCCCAACAATTATTTCACCATCAACAGGTTGATAAAACTGTAAAAGAAGTTTAATCAGTGTTGTTTTGCCACTCCCGCTGGCACCTACTATAGCAGTCACTTTACCTTCAGGGATAGTAAGATTGATGTTGTTTAATACCTTCTTTGAATGAGGCCCTTCGTATTGAAAAGTTAAATTATTTATTCGGATGTTTTTGTCTTTCAATTCATGGTCCACAAACTCCCTATGTGCATTTTCGTCTTCCCTGATGTGAATTTCGTTAATCCTCTCCAGACTGATATTGGTATTTTGCAGATCATGAATAAAGGCAATTGCTTGGTCAATAGGCATGGTCAGCTGACCAACGATGAACTGGGTTGCCAGCATCATACCAAGAGTCATTTCGTTGTGAATTACTGCCAGGGCTGCAACGATAGTAATGACAATGTTTTTGGTTTCATTGATAAAGACATTTCCTGCTACCTGGGTCTGTTCAAGTTTTAAGGAAGATATATTTATTTTAAATATATCGGCCTGCACATCTTCCCATTCCCAGCGCTTCCTTTTTTCGGTGTTGTGCAGCTTGATCTCCTGCATACCTTGTATTAACTGATAAGTCTTGTTTTGGTTATTCGCTCTTGCTTCAAAATATTTATAATCGAGTTCGCGCCGTTTTTTTAAGAATAGGAGAATCCAGAAAGTGTACAAAATGCTACCTAAGAGGAAAATAAAGAATATCTTTAAATTATAGATCCAGAGTACTGTTCCCATAATAATCAGGGTAAAAAACGAGAAAAGTGTTTCAAAGGTACTGGTAGTTAAGAACTTCTCCACCCTTTCATGGTCGTTAATTCGTTGCAACAAATCACCGGTAAGTTTGGTATCAAAATAATTCATTGGTAGTTTCATCAGTTTCACAAAAAAATCGGAAATCAGCGAGATATTTACTCGGGTACTGATGTGCAGCAGAATCCAACGCCGGATAAAATCAATTAACAATCGACTAATTGCCAAAATTAGTTGAGCTAACAAAATCAGGTAGATAAATCCGATATTCTTATGGGCAATACCTGTATCAACAATAGACTGGGTCAAAAAAGGGAAGATTAGCTGGAAGAGACTACCTAACAGGAGTCCCAAAAATATCTGTCCGAAATATCTTTTATAGCGTAAAAAATAGGAGAAAAGAAACCGTAGTGATTTTCGGTTTTCTTTCTCGCTTTCCTGTTTGTAAAATGCCTGCGTTGGTTCCATTAGCAAAACAACACCCTTGTCCTCTCCACTTATTTTGGTACTTATCCAACTGTTTTTAAACTCTTCCTCCTTTAATTGGACAATTCCGTGAGCTGGGTCTCCGATACAAACCGTTGCATGTTTTCTGAACATGCTTTTGGGTTTAATTTTATAAACCACAACAAAATGCTCCTGATTCCAATGTGCAATACAAGGTAGAACTGCTTCTTTCTCCAATTTGTCGAAAGTCAAACGCCCTCCGATTGTTTTGAAACCAATTTTTTCTGCTACCTCACTGATGGCAAAAATCGAAACTCCATCTCTTGCAGTATATGTTAGACTGCGAAGCCTGTTTAATGATATTTCTTTGCCATAATAGTTGGCAATCATCTTAAGTGATGCAGGGCCACAATCCATCGCATCCAACTGTTTTGAGAATGGAATTTTTGCCATCACATAGTTTTAATAGTTCCAGTATCACTATCCTGGTTTTCCAATTTTTTGTTCCAATTGTAACCGTGACCAAAAGAAAAGTTATAACTAAGCTTTAAGTAGAACATCTTTCCATAATCGTAAGTCCTGTCAATACTTCGGTTATAGACAGGCGATTCTTTAGTGGATTCATTTTCGTAATTGTAGGATTTTGAAAGTGGCAAAAACAGTCCGGCGCCAAAAACAAACCCATTGTACCTATATAGAGCAGAAAGATCAGATTCTGAAGGAGATGTAAAAACATCATAATTGTCTAAATCCTTTAATTTTGATTTGAAATTGGCATTTATCGAGATTTTTTTATAATTGAAAGATAGATAAGTGGAAATTAGATATCCAGATAAAGAAATTTTCTTTCGTCCGATGTATTTGTTTTCAGTTTGAAATATTGAGCCGTATAGATTCCACGTCAGCATATTATCTTTCAAAATTTTCCATTGAATATAGGATGTTAAGAAAAGCTGTTTCCGCCATTCTTCATTGTGGCCTGAATAAACCAGATAATCTCCTGATGCTAAGTAATTATATAAAATGGGCGATGCGGTATAAACAAACTGAAGATAAGTCCCTGCAGAAATTTTATTTGCCTTATAATCATAACTCATACGGGAATAATGGCTTTTATAAGGTTGGAGGTCGGGGTTACCCGTGCTGACCAAATAATTATCTATCAAATATTTGTTGGAGCTTAACTGGGATAACGAAGGCACACCCGCACCTTTCTGATATAATGTTTTAAGGATAGCGTTTTCTGAGAGTGGAAATGAAATGCTTAATTTGGGTGCAAATGTAACAAAGCTATATCCGCTTGCAGATATTTCCTCTTTAAAGTATTTCCGAGTTAACCCTATACTTCCATAAAAGGATATTTTTTTAAAAGTCATAATTATTTCACCATATCCATACTTTTCATTTGTGTGTTGTATGTAATTCCCCCGATCAAAGGAGTTAACATTGTTATTTGTTAACTCTCCAAGTTTATATATAAACCCTGCATTCAATTTTATTTTTTTGATCTTTTTGGAATAACATAACTCGGTAATCATTGACAATTTTCTTCCTCTGTTTTCGTAAGAATCTTTGAGCAGGGTGTCACCTTGTTGAGAAGTTTCTATTTTGAAATAATCGCTTTGCGTCTGGAAAATATTCCCAATCACATTGATTATTAAATCCTGATCTTTGGGCAGCGATTTCTCGAAATACAAATCTATATTGGGCGTAAATTCATCGTAATGAGAATTTTGTTTGCCGGAACCTTCAGATTGGGTCAAAATTTGCTGACGAGTAAAATTATATTGCGGAGATCTGTATGTGCTGGAATAATTAGGACTTACCTTAGCACCAAAAGTGTAATCGCTATCTTTTTGATTGACATAATTCAAATTGAAAATATGCATGTTATACCCGAATGGACTTTTTGAACCGGTCTTCTCTTTTTGCAGCACATTATTTCCAACTGCATAATTCAGTGTTCCGTCGGCAACCCGATCGCTGTTCGAACGGTATGAATAGTAATAATAGACACCTAATTGCGATCTGTTTTTATTGTAACTCAGACTAATCACATCATTGCCATAGCCGGTTTGAAAGGCATGCTGTAGGCTGGTAAAAACTGATCCTCCCTCAACCGCTTGCTTTGTTAATACATTTATTACTTCAGCAGCGCCACTATTGCTGAACCTTGCAGGTGGCAAGGTATAATGCTCTATTTTAACCACTTGATTTGGTTTTAATGTCGACAACTCAATCTCATCCGCATTTCGACCATTGATCAGAATTTTTACGCTTTCACCCGACATGGTCGAAATTTTGTTGTTGCCTTCATCAGTATATAGAGTGGGTATTATTTTGATTAAAGACAAGGAAGTATAGGCATTTTTCCTGTCGTTTATCGTTGGTTGGTAGGTAGTCTTGTCTACTTCTCTTTTTACAGTACTTCCTGTAATAAGTACTTCACCTATAAGCTTGTCTGTATTCTCCATCCGAATAATAACATGGGAGGAATCAAGTTCGTTTAATGCTCTTGAGAAAAGTTTATAGCCTAGCGAAGATGCAAAAAGTATCTTTTGATCATCCCATTTTGCTGTTAACTTGAACTCACCCGTCAAATCAGTCACTCCACCTGAAATAATATGTGTAGTATCTGCCTTCTCCGTAATATACACATTAGCAAAAGCAACCGGTTGATTGCTTTTGCTAAGTATATATCCTTTAATATCCCTTTGAGAATAACAATTTATTGAAAAGATTAATGAAACAAAGATTAATAAACAATTACTTTTCATTGATAATCTTTTAGAATTGTATTAAAAATAATATCCTCAAAGGAACGATCGTTACCTTGCAATTTACAAAAGAATTTGTCGTCAGTTTCGGATCTGTAATCTCTAGGGCATGAACCCATACAAATTGGTAAATATTTGCACCTTATACATTTATTATTTTCAAACCTGTTTTTATAGTATTTTTCAAGAAAACCATCTTTCCACAAAATTGAACCATCATCAAGTAATTTTCCAGGAGGATCAATTTTTAAGTCATCATTTGCAGTACATTTAACAACGGATCCGTCAAAATTGATTGCATTGTAATATTTCTTATCCGCATAACACGGTAAAAATCCATTATCTAAATCCATTTTGATAGTTGCGCAGTAGCCATTGCTTGAAAATTTATCAATAATACTGTATATTTTTTTGGCTCTGGTTTTATCAGTTTTTTCTTGCCAAACTCTCCTATATAATAATAAAACTCTATTGCGATTCTTTTTGCATATAATATTATTCACTTGTGTCAGAATCTCATCATTCAAATTTTCATCAGTATAATTTATTCTTAAAACAACAGATAACTCTTCTGAATATGAAAGAAATGAATTGATATTCTTGAGAGTAACATCAAATGCGGAATCACCATATTTAGAAACTTTAACTTTGTTGTGAAGTTCTCTGGTACCATCCAACGATATTTGGAAACTTTTAAAATTTAGATTGATAAGGTCTGAATTGATCTCAGGTTTTATGAAATATCCATTTGTAGTGGCCGTGTTTTTAAATGGAATGCCTGCCTTTTCGCAAATTGATTTTGCAAAAGAACTGATAGGCTTAATTATATCTTGAAAATATAAGAAAGGCTCACCTCCAAACCATTCAATATGTAAATACTCAATTTTGTCCTCAAAGATTATTTTTTCTATGTGATTTTTCACTTTCTGAATAGTTAAATCACTCATCTTAGTTTCAATATGTTCCTGAATACAATACCAACATTCAAAATTACAATTCATTGTAGGTAATATAACGAGGAAATAATATTTTGACTCTCTGACTATATTGGTTTTCTCTCTGATAAGATTGACTTCGTTAATAGTGTCATCTACTAAAAACCCCTTTTCAATTAATTTTTGATAAAAAGCTGGTGAAGTATCTTTAAGATATTCTGGATTATCAATAATATTAAGCATTTTTTTACTTAAAAATTTATCTAATCTAAAATGGTAATGTGTAATTCCATTGAACCAATATGACATGTTGCCTTTATTTAGACAAAAATTATAAGAACTTTTTTTCATTGTTTTACTATTTTTTCCGTTTGAAAATTGAATAGATTCTGCGCTATTTTAAGCGCAGAATCAAATTCAAAAAGAGATCTATTTTGGAGGGCAAGCACAACCAGCCACACATTGACCTGTATAACATGCACCTCCAGTGCAGGGACATTGACCATCTATACAACCCGCACCTCCTAATTGTGTTTTTTCATCAGTCACAAGCATCATGCTTCTCCCACCCTTTATCTCCATCATCTCAAGTATTGCTAATTCCTCAGAATTAAATAATTCCAAACTTTTGTTCTTCATTGTAAATTTTTTTAATAATTCAATATTTCATTAAACACTGTCTATTATCATTTCATAGACCGAGATATTCATCTCCAAATTATTATTCTGTTATCTTTGTCACATCACCTCACTTTCTTTAAGGAAGGGGTCGGGCAGGAAGCCGTTGCAACTTGGTGGTTGTGCTTCCTGCCCTTTCCCAATTACACATATGAATAATTTGAACTATTTTTAAATAGAAGCGATACGCATTTATTTATTTATTTAAAATACAGATATTTAATTTTCTGTAAGCCTTGAAAAATTTGATGGATTGCAATACTTTTCGTGTCAAAAGCTGGGTCAAGCCAAATTACGATTGTGATTTTAAGGGCGTAACTTTGAAAAAGTATTGTTATAACTGCAACTGATAGACAGACGGGCATTGGCTGACAGTGGGAGCAATTAGTGATCGCCTTTAGATCTTGGTAGGTGTTGGGTGAATTCTCATGTTTATTTGGTTATTTAGGTTGAATAGAATAATCCTTGCCTGTTGGTTAGCCTTCAGAGGAATTATCTACCTATTAGTACTGGGAATCGTAAAAAGGTTACCCCCCCCCTATTGTTAAAATATGTTAAATATGTATTTTGGCAATGTCATGAACGATATCTTTTCAAAAGAAGGAAAGTTAAAAATCTGAATGGTTATCAATTGGATTTATTACTGAGGCAACCTTTTTTCTTTAATTTTTAATCTGTAATTTGTAATTTTTAATTAAGTTCTTGCCATGAAGATAAAATGCATCGAACTCTACCAAATGCCCGTCAAGCTCAAAGAGCCTTTCGTCATCTCCTTGACAATTTTATTTAATTACCAGATTATCCACGTTAATAATTGACTTACTCGAATTGTAACCGCCCAAAATCCCTCCTCCATTTTTAACATTGCTGTAAACCTGAATTGGTTCGAGTAAAGGGTCATCGCCAAAATAGTATTGTGCAGAAAGGCTCTTTAAATACATATAAAGCTCTTTTGTTATTGACTGTAAACAGATGACAGTATTGTTTTTGGCGTCAGGATATCTCGATAAGGAATACGAAAAAGTCAATGAATACGTTTTGCCGTCTATCAGTTCATCATTAAAGATGTGAAAAATATTGTTGGGCACATCATCAAAAACTCCGGCAGATGAGCTTTGGTTTTGCCAACTTAAATTTGGATCGTTGCTCCTGATGTCTAAAAAGTAATTAATATAGGTATTTCCGATCCATCCGGATCCTAACGGATTGGGGTTATTTACAGCCCAGGAAGGTCTTTTTTCGAACTCGTCTTCGTTGGCGACCACTAGCCTGTAGAAATTGTTCACTCTAGCCTGATCGCAAAAGGTGATAGTGGCAATTACGCGATCTTTACTGTAACTATCTTTTACAATACCGACATTTAATACATTGGGAGATGGTTCGATGACAGAAGTAGCCTCAATTGGGAGAAAGCCATTTTTCTCAATTGTTATTTTGTACTCTTTTCCTGCCAATGGCTTACCTATTCCGGTATACCGCCTGCTTATTTGATTGTACTTGAGGGTTTCGATAAGTGTTTCCTTTTCAAATACTTTTACCAATGCGTCGCCCACGTTGTCGTCTGCTGATTTCTTTCCCATCGGAATGCTCTGGCTCACACCAACTTGCCAGACACTATCGGGACTAAGATAGCCATTCATAACCAAAAATGGAGTTTGATTGTTTGGCCTGAATGCAATCTCCTTTTCGCAGGCAAGTAGAATTGTCGCAAAGGTTAAAAGGGCAAAATAGGGAATTGACTTTTTCATAGTGCCATTGTTGTTAAAATTTGAAGCTATAGGAAAAGGAGGGAATCATCGAAAAGAGACTGATCTGTTTCAATACATATTCACCCTGATTGTTGATGCCGGGCCTAAGCGCCCATGGGTTCTGCCGGTTGTATAAATTGTAAATGCTGATATTCCATGTTCTAACCCCTCTCCGTTTTTGTTTGTGGAAGTTGATTCCAAAATCAAGCCGGTGATAGGGCGGCAACCGGTAATTGTTCCGACCTTCGAAATAATTGATATTGAGAATATTGTCATAAAATGGTACATCCGTGTTGATTTGTTGGGTAAATAGCGTTCCGGCATTTCCGGTGCGGTAAACCCATGTAGCGCCTATATCTATTTTATTATTGAATTTATGACTTAATACAATATTGATATTGTGGCGACTATCATATTTCGCAGGAAATTTTTCCCCAAAACTGATGTTCTCGAACTTCCGGTCGGCCCAAGATAAAGTATAACCAATCCATCCTGTTGTTTTGCCACCCTCTTTACTGATCATCACCTCGCTTCCGTAAGCCCATCCTTTCCCGCTCTCCACCTTATCTTCCCAATTTTCGGATGAACCGTAAAATGATGCGCCCTCCTTGTATTCAATCAGGTTGTTCATTTTTTGTAGTATCCTTCGACTGTAAGATCCAAACCTGTGGCAATACGATAAACAGCGCTTATCGCAACTTGCCCGGCGGTCATGGGTTTAATTTTGTTTGTTACCGGAACCCAAAGATCCGTTGGCAGGCTTAAATTGGAGTTGGTGAGCAGGTGGATGTATTGTTTCATCCTGGAGTAAGCAGCCTTAAAAGAGAGATTATGCCCAGCCAGATAATTAACCGACAAGCGCGGCTCCAGCGAACAATAGGAGGTGTTTTGAACATTGAATACTGAAGCGCGTAAACCTGCATTGGCTTTCAGGCGGGGTGTTATGGTCACATCATCTTCACCATAAACCGAAAAGTCATGCGCAAAGATGCTTTCATCACCAAATGTTTTATAGATACCGCTGTTATCGGCACTATTTGACTGAACAGTCTTTACTCCGGGTTTAAAGTTGTGGTAGATATAGTTGGAGCCGAATTTGATTGAGTGGTCGGGGGAGGGGAAAAAATCAAAATCAATTTTGCAACCTAAATCTTTTATTCCTGAACCAAAAACATAATTGTCAATGTTAAGTTGATTTAAGTCCGGAAGCTCAAACTTGTTGTTACTCTCAATATTGAAATTGTATTTGCTATATGTGATAGTGGTATTGCTGAACAGCTTGTTGTTAAATACATAATTCCACCGTAGGGCCATGGTGGTGTTTCCCCAGTTAAGATAAGTTTTAACGTTCTCTAAACGCCTTCCTTCTCCGGTCGGGACGTCGCTTGTCGCTATGGCCGATAAATTGTCTTTGCCCGAGTAGACGCTTAGAAACAGTCGGCTACGGTCCGAAAAACGGTGGTTGATTTTCGCGTTCAAGTCATAAAAGTAGTAACCAAAAGAGCTGCCGTCATCCCTACTTTTCATGAGGGGCAAGGTAAGCAGATCCAAATAGGTGCGCCTGGTAGAGAAGGAAAACGATGTGCGCTCTTTGACAATAGGCCCCTCCAGATGAATCCTGGAGGAGATCAATCCTAAACTAATATTACCATGATACGCCTTTTCGTCGCCTTCATTCATTCTGACATCTACCACAGACGAAAGCTTGCCTCCGAACCTTGCCGGAAAGCCTCCTTTAAAGAACTGCACACTTTTCGTCGCATCAGAATTGAAAACCGAAAAGAACCCAAACAGGTGGTTGGCGTTGTAAACCGGAACTCCATCCAGGAGAATGAGGTTTTGATCCGGAGCTCCTCCCCTGACATAGAGTCCTGTAGAACCCTCACTGCCTGATTGAACTCCAGGCAACAGTTGCAGCGTTTTAATGATGTCGGTCTCCCCCAACAATGCAGGAATGCGTTTGATGATTGCAATAGGTAAATCAATTTTGCCCACCTGGGTAGATGTAAGCCGCTCGTTGGCTTTTGTGGCGACTACACTTACCTCTTCCACCACATTTTCTGTATGGAGCGCCAAATCCATTTTCAAATCTTCTGACAATTCTATTTCGCGGTATTGGGATTTGTATCCAACGTAGGAGAATGCCACTTTTATTTTGCCAGCCGGAAGGGTAATGCTATAGAATCCGTAGTTGTTTGAAGTTGTTCCAATTAATCTGGTGGCATTGTTGATATAAGCACCGATCAGGGTCTCATTGGTTTGGGCATCGGTAATGTAGCCGCTGATCGTAAATTTTTGTTGGGCCAAAGCATTATAACCATAGGCTACACAAAACAGAAGGGAGAGAAATTTGTTCACCTGAAATTTATTTGTTGTTTGAGCGCCAGGTTAGGCCACTCCATTTTTTAGTTTAGGCCGAATAGAAACAAGGCTGCCCCGGTTTGGGGGGCAGCAATTGTTTTAACGAATGAATTGGCCATTATTTCTTCCACAACGTGTAGCTAACACTGATTGAAACAGTGCGACTGCGGGAATAATTTATATAGCTTTTTTCGCCCATGCCCTGGGTATATCCGAGGCTTGTTCTTAGTTTTCCAATATTTACAAAAAAACCACCGGTAATCAACCATTCATTCCATTCCAGCGATTTTTCCAAACCCGCTAACTGACTTAAATTATAGCGATAACCGCTCCCGCCAAAAATTCCGAAGTAGGGTGAGGTTCTTAATTGTAATAGCAGCGGAACATTTAAATAATTTTTGGAATAATTTTGATTAAAAGTACCGGATTGGCCATATATTCCCATTTTATAACCTGTTCTGATCCTTTCAAAACTAATTCCCGATTCCAAACTTAGACATGAAAAAACATTGTAGGACAAATTTGCACCGAGTGTTACTCCGGGATACCAGGTAAAATTTTTGGTGTATATCCTGTTATCTTTGAATAACGCATCGGTAACTGCGTAACTGGTCCCAATATTAGCCTTTAGGTTCCATTTTTCCTGAGATTTGGCATTCAGGCCAAAGGCTAAGATTAATGTCAATAAAGCTGTTAAACTCTTATTCATATCTTCCCATTTAAATTTAAAAATTGTAAATATTTTGTCAAACTCTTTTTCTCAATGTTTTCGATTGTTTTCATCACTTTTGTACAACAAAGCCAAATCAGCCCAAAAACGAATGAGATTTTTAGGTTTTAGCTTTGAGCAGATTTTGTATTATTTTTTTTTAGCAGACCGCTGTGTTTGGGATGGCTGTATGGCTTATTGGCAACTACCTTTAGGTCATGGGAAATATTATATTGATCATCGTTTATATTAGGTCAGGTAACATAATCCTTATCCATTAACGGAATTTCAGAGGAATTATCTACCTTTTAATACCGGAAATCATAAAATGGTTACCCTCCTCCTATTGTTAAAATATGTCAAATATGCATTTTAGCATTGTCATGAACGATATCTTTTCAAACGAATGAAAGTTAAAAATCTGAAGGGTAATCACTTGGATTTATTACGCAATAACCTTTTTTCTTTTAATTTTTAATCTGTAATTTGTAATTTATAATTGAACTATTGCCATGAAAATCAAATGTATAGAACTCTACCAAATGCCCATCAAACTCAAAGAGCCCTTCGTCATCTCTTTGGGGAAGTTCGATTGTGCCAGCAATGTGGTTGTTGTGATAAGAACAGATAACGGAATGAACGGCTTTGGGGAGTGCAGCCCATTTATGTCGATCAGTGGTGAGAGCATGGAGACCTGTGTGGTGGTTGGGCAATATCTTGCCAGGGTGTTGATCGGGCAGGATCCGACTGATATTGAAACGTGCTCCGAAATTATGGATCGGGTCATTTATGGAAACTCCAGCGTAAAGAGCGCTTTTGATATGGCCTTGTACGATCTTGCCTCCCAAAAAGCAGGGCTTCCATTGTATGCTTTTCTTGGAGGGAAAAACAACAAAGTATTGGCGACCGATTATACCGTCAGCCTTGGCGATAAACAGAAGATGGTTCATGATGCTCTGTGGATCAAACACCATGGATTTCAGGCCATCAAGGTGAAGTTGGGCGAGTCGTTTGAAAAAGATTTCGAACGGATCCATTTGATCAGGGAGGCCGTTGGCAAAGAGATTCCGATGCGCATAGATGCCAACCAGGGTTGGAGCACGGAGACAGCAATAACTACTTTGCGCGCCCTCGGGCCATACAACATCCAGCATTGCGAAGAGCCTATACCACGATGGAATTTTATGGAACTACCAAAGATTAGAAAACAGAGTCCCATCCAGATCATGGCCGATGAATCTTGCTCGGACCACCACGATGCCAAAAGGCT
>JBBIUJ010000057.1:0-17755 GCA_037440345.1 Prolixibacter sp. | reverse complement strand
TGCTCTTCCGATCTGCTCAACAGTAGTGCCGGACAAGGGGGGCATGCCATGATTGTTTACAAAGTAGACTACAAGGCAGGCAAGCTATATGTCGCAGATCCAAATTATCCAAATAACCGTGATCCGAAAAGTGGTGCAGAATCGATCCGCACTATTGATTATGTGGGAGGAACTCTAAAGCCGTATGAGACAGGACTTTCGGCTAATTCCTCCTCGATAAAATTGGATCAAATAGGCTACGCTGGTAAAACATCCTATATTGATTGGACAAAGATTGCAAAACGCTGGGATGAGTTTTCAAACAAGACAATTGGAACAGTAGCCCCAAATGCGTTTCCCGAATATACCATTTGGGTAAAGCGGGGAGCAGGTTTCGAATTAAAAGATGGGGTAACGGTAAACAAGGACACTTTACGCGAACATGTCATTTGCCCCAAAGTAGAGCGTGGTTATTTAGTTGATAATCAAAGTATTTGTGATCATCAGGTATTTGATAAGGATGGCTTAAGATGTGATGTCCAGGAAAAATCAGGTACAGCTTATACTTTACTTAAGCCCGGGCCAAATTTGCTGGGTTATTATATTTCCGGGAATAGGACAGGTTCTAATTATGAATTATTTATCGATTTCAAATGGATTACGGTTAACTATTCCCCTCTTGCGATTGATCCGGATCCATTAAAAGGCGAGGTCGCGAAAGAATGTAAGTTTACGGCAAGATCAAAAGGGACCGCGCCAAAATCGGCCAAATATGTGTGGGACTTCGGGGATGGAAGCGCCAAACAAACAAAGCAGAACGATAGCACTGCTATTTACACTTATACGAAAGATGGTACGTTTAATATCAAAGTCGAATTGTACGATAATTCGACCAATACGAAAATAGTTGAAGCAAGTTCATCGGCAATAATTGCGAAGGCTACCACAGGCGTTGCAACGGATATAGAAGGCAATACCTATAAGACAGTGACCATTGGAAATCAGGTTTGGTTTGCTGAAAACCTAAAAACAACTAAATACTTAGACGGCACATTGATCCCGAATGTTACAGCGGATGCCGCCTGGAATGCCTCAACAATAGGTGCTTACTCCTGGTACAACAATTCCATTGGCAACAAGGCAAATTATGGGGCTTTGTATAATTGGTTCGCTGTTGGTACCGGGAAATTATGTCCGGCCGGTTGGCACGTACCATCAGATTCAGATTGGACAGCTTTGGTCAATTTCTTAGGAGGGGAGTTTTTTGCAGGTGGCAAAATGAAAGAATCCGGTACCGTCTATTGGAAATCCCCAAATTACGGTGCAAACAACTCAAGCGGTTTCACTGCCCGTGCGGGAGGTATCCGTGGAGTAAGCGGAATGTTCCAGGCTATTGGCGAAATTGGAAGTTGGTGGAGTTCTACGGAAAGCATAACAAGCGATGCATGGTACCGCAGTCTGCATTACGATGATATCTATATCCAAAGATATGACCTCACCAAGAAAATTGGTGATTCAGTCCGGTGCCTTAAAGATTAGTTGTACCGAAAGACATAAAAAATTAAGATGATCAATACCAGGTTGATCATTTTTCTCTCCGGGTTGGCAGGAAAAGTATTATCCGGGAAAGCCCAACTATCCGGGTGCCTGATGTTCACAAAGCATTGTCAGGCTATTTTTTAATGACAACTTTCGGAGAAACTTACTACCCTCGCTGGCGCGGATTTTTAATCCGTGCCCGAACGAGTGAAGCATTATGTATTTCAATACCAGTCATTTATTCAACAACAAATACACCCAATGCTCCTTTTTCTCCGGCATAATCGATAGCATGCGGTAAATATAGTCTTAGGTGCAAAAAACCAACCCAACAGGCACGTTTTGCAAAACCGCGCCAGCGGGGGGAAACTTATATTTTCTGCTCATTACCAATATATTACTGTTCTATAAAGATATATTTCTCGATCAATTGTTTGAGCACAGATTACAAATCTGCGCCAGTCGGGGGAAGAGTATTAAAAAAATATCTTGAAGGTTTTCAAAACCCTCAAGGTATTTTTTACCTCAAATTTTTCGTTCTGCTGGCATCCAGCTTAATAAAAATAAAGAGCAGGACGGTAAAGGACCACAAGGAGGATCCACCATAACTGAAGAAGGGTAGAGGGATACCGATAACGGGCGCCAGACCGATGGTCATCGAAACGTTGATGACGATGTGAAAAAAGAGAATACTTGCCACACTATAACCATAGATCCTGCTGAATGTCGATCGCTGTCGCTCCGCCAAATAAATCAATCTGATCAGCAGCGTCAGGAAGAGGGTGATCACGACGGTTGTTCCTAAAAATCCCCACTCCTCACCAACTGTACAGAAGATAAAGTCGGTACTCTGTTCGGGTACAAAATTGTATTTGGTTTGCGTTCCCTTTAAAAACCCTTTGCCAACAATTCCTCCCGATCCAATGGCAATTTTGGATTGGTGCACGTTCCAACCGGCCCCGCGCAAATCATTCTTTATCCCAAGAAGATTGTCGACCCTGTCGCGCTGGTGAGAGATCAGAATATTCGAATAGAAGTAGTTCACCGATAGGGTAATGGCAATGGAGAAGATGAAAAAGAGCAGCACAAACCAGGCCTGTCGGATGTGATTCTTCAATCCGTAAACGATGAACGCCAATACCGATAGAACAGAGGTTAGAACCATCAGTTGAAAGGGAGTTGCATCGAATCCAATGAGGTTCTTAAGTCCAAAGAGGATACCATAAATCAACGAAACCAGCACAAAACCGATAATTCCGTCTTTGAAACTTTGTCGCAAAAAAATCAAAAGTACCAGCGATACGACAATTAAGAGGATCAGTATTTGTAGCTGTGTCCAAAGCAGCGCCAGGATAAAGAGGATAATGGCAGTAAATCCACCAATAAGGACGACGTCAGGCAAACCTTCACGGTAAAAAACCAGAAAGAAGACTGCAAAAACAAGGGCCGATCCCGTATCATTCTGCAATAATATGAGGAGGGCAGGTAACAACATCATGGTTCCCAGGACGATATATGATTTTGTCCTGGCCATCTTAAAGCCAAACTGACTCATGTATTTGGCTACTGCGAGACTGGTTGCAAATTTTGCCAGTTCGGCCGGTTGCAGGGCTACCCCTCCAACTTCAAACCAAGCCCTTGCCCCGTTGACTTCACGGCCAAGAAAAAGAACGGCCACCAGCAACAGGAGAATCAGGACATAAATATGGTAGGCGAATGCAACATAGAATTTACTGTCCACAATCAGCACGCAAACCGCCAGGAAGATTCCGGCACAAATCCAGATCATCTGCTTCCCGTATTGCTGACCAATGTCCAATATACTTTGATGCTCATCGCTGTAAACGGCGGCATAAATATTGATCCACCCCATCAATACCAATACGAGGTACATGAGAATCGTTATCCAGTCTATATTCAGAAATATATTGTTCTGACTCTTCATTTATTCAATCTAACTCTGTTATCATGATGGTCAACCGCGAAGGCGCCACTTATTATACTTAATCTTAGTCCCTATTTAAATTTACGAACAGAATTGTTGAACCCACTTCGGGGTTCCTGAACCTAGTCTGTCATTTTCCCCCGGTTTCACCGGGGGTTATTTATATTCAAGTCCTTCGGACTTTTTTCTTTCAAAACCCTGAAAAGGGTTAAATGTCAATAACCCCCGGTGAAACCGGGGGAAATGGAACAAATGCAACGATAACCCCGAAAGGGTTGAACAGTTTATAGCATATGACCAAATTTCAAACAGCCTCTTAATCCCTCCCGGAATAAAAAATGTAAATTTCAACAGTCTCTTATAATATCGTTTAAGCCTTTACTAATGGCTTTTACATATCGTTGTCATAAATCTCATAACTCATAACTCATAACTCTTTCAGTCCCCTCCCGTCAAATGCATGGCCGAAATCAAATCAGAGCTCAGCATACTGGCTTCCAACGGTTTTCTTTTGGGGGCGATGGAGTCGTTCAGATATTTTTCAATAATTAAACTGGCAATTGGCGCGGCATATCGAGCGCCCCAAACGCCATTTTCAACGTATACGCAAATGGCAATTTTCGGATCCTCTTTGGGTGCATAGGCTACGAAGGCTGAGTGAGCAGCCCCGTGTGGATTTTGGATGGTACCCGTTTTGCCGCAAATGGCTATCCCCTCAACCTTGGCAATCTTTGCCGTACCTCCATCCACAACTTTCTCCATTCCATCAGCAATTACCTGAAACAAATAGGGATTTGCCTGGGTAACATGTTTTTCGAAGGAGAGTACCCTTTCGGTATGGTCGTAATTCTGAATGCTGCGTACCATGTGCGGGGAGATATAATATCCCTTGTTGGCGATAATGGAAACCATGTTGGCTAATTGAAGTGGGGTTAGCAGTAACTCTCCCTGCCCAATTGAAAATGACCGGATGGTCATGACATTCCAGTGGTTTTTCCCGTAAATCCGGTCGAAATAGGTCCCTTTCGATACGTTGCCTGCATTTTCAGCAGACAGGTCCGCTCCAATTCTGTGTCCAAGACCCAAATCCATCAAATGGTTGCGCCAGGCCTCAAATCCTTCCTCTGCCGTCGGGTATTTGTTGATAATGGCCCGAAAAGCCTGAAAGAAATAGGAGTTACACGATTCACGAATGGCGCTTACCAATGGCAGTGGGGTTTCATGGTTGTGCGTACACTTGATCGGTGTCGATCTTGGACCACTGCAGGAATATCTTATTTCAGGTCCTAACAATCCCTCCTCCAATCCGATGATGGCATCGGCCAGTTTAAAGGTCGAGCCGGGAGGGTAGGAGGAGGTGATGGCCCTGTTGAGCATAGGTTTTAGCGGATCATTGAGCAGTGTGAGATAGTTTTTTGTTCTTTCACGTCCGACAAACATACCCGGATCAAAAGAGGGAGAGCTCGCCATGATCATAATTTCGCCTGATGACGGTTCTATCGCCACAATACTTCCGACTTTTCCTGCCAGCAGCCGTTCACCATAGGCTTGCAGATCAGCATGAAGCCCGGAGATGAGGTTTTTGCCAATGACGGCAGCAGTATCCATCTTTCCCCCCTCAAATGATCCTTTGACACGGTTATGAACATCCACCATCATATAGGAAATACCTTTGACCCCTCTTAATTCGGCCTCATAGGCTTGTTCAATTCCGGACTTACCAATGTAGTCTCCGCTTTCATAATATTTATCTTCATCAACCTTTTTTTGGTCTACCTCTCCTACGTACCCAAGTGTGTGGGAGGCAATTGTAGCGGGATATTGCCTCAATGTACGAGCCTGGATGTAAAATCCGGGATATTTGAACAACTGTTCCTGTAAGGCAGCATATCGATGGGCGGAGAGTTGTTTGACTACTGCAGAAGGTTTCCACATGGAATAGCTTCTGGCTTTTTTTATTTCGCCAACCAGTTCTGCCTTGTCGACTCCCGCAATCCGGCAAAAGGAGAGGGTATCAAATGCCTTCATCTCCCTCGGTGTGACCAATACATCATAGGCCGCCTGGTTATAAACAATCAGCTTGTGGTTACGGTCATAAACCAACCCTCTGGCGGGGTAATTGATCTGCCTGCGCAGAACGTTGCTGGCCGCAGAAATTTTGTAGGAAGAGTCGATAACCTGAATGTAAAAGAGCCGGATGATCATGGCCACTGAGGCTAAGCAAAATATGCCTATCAGCAAATATTTTCGTTTGGTATAGGTATCCACCGTCTGTTTTTGTTTCTAGTAATTTTTGTGTGGCGAAATTAATATATTGTAAATCAGTGAGTTGTTGGTATTTGTTATTTATTTAAAAAACAAAGTCCAGTAACCAACTAAAGAAAGCTAAAGTAAAGATATTCTCATCAATATTCCAGTGTCAAAGCCAAATAAGTATTTGAATATTGAGAGACTGTTTAAATTTATATTTTTTATCCCGGTAGGGATTTAATGTGGGTAGAATTTAAATTCCAATGATAATCTCGTCCCGCACGGGACGAAATAGATCTTCATTCATCTGCTTTCTACCCACATAATATACCTACGGCATATGGAATTACAAGATTTAAACAGTATCTTAGTTCAGGAATTATTTGCGGAAAAATATAAACTGGCTGATAACGATTAAGGCAACCGACAATATTCCGCTAAGGATGGCCCTGGCCAGCGTGAAGAAGAAGCCTTGAAATGTAAAAGCCTCGAGCATAAAGAGGAGGAGGTGATGGATGGCCACAAAAGTAGCGGTATAACTGATAAACCAGTTCAAGCTCATGGTTGAGATACGGGGCGCTGAAACCGACTCCCGTGTTTCGCGGGTTGAAATTTCATTTAGAATAATTGGTCTTATAAACCCAATCACCACACAAACGGCCGCGTGGACGCCAAGCGTATTGGTGAAAGCATCGACCGAAAGGCCCAAAATAAATCCAAGGAATATCAACAAAGCCCGCGGGGTATCATAAGGCAGCAAAAGCATGAAAATAAGATAAAAGAATGGAGAAATCATTCTGAATATCAGTATGTGATTGAAAACCAGTACTTGAAGCAAGACTGAGACAACAAAAACGAGTGAATATTTGAGCAGGTTATTTACCATCTGGGTTCAAGGATTCAAGTTTATTGATCTCTATTAACTGCCTGTTTTCTACCAGGGCGACCTGAACGATGCTTTTGAAATCGACAGCCAGGTCGACATCAATCGTGTAAAAATTGCTGCCCGAACCCAACGTAAAATCGGATACTATGCCAATCTCAAGACCTTCCGGAAAGCTGGATGAGAATCCGGTTGTTACGACTGTATCCCCATTCTGTACAGGCACATGGTATGGAATCTCATTGAGCTGAACTTTGCGATAATTCTTTCCGTTCCAGGAGAGCGATCCAAAGAAATCGTTGCGTTTAATTTTGGCGCTCAATTTCCATCTTTCATTCAAAATGGAGATCACGGTGCTGTAATTATCGCCAACATTCATTACCAGGCCGACCACCCTTCCCGCAGAAACCACGCCCATATTGGTTTTGACCCCCTGGATACGTCCCTTATTGATCGTAAGAAAATTGTGCCGTTGATTGATCGAGTTGTTAATCACACGGGCAGTAGTGAAGAAGTAGACAATTTTATTCAGCGAATCGCGCGTCATCGCGATAAGCGGATTGCGCTCGGCCAAATAGCTTTGTCTGGAATTGTTGATTCCCCTGAGCTGATAGTGCTGAAGTGCCGTACGCAACTGGGCATTCTCTTCAGCCAGTTCGGTATTCGCTTTTTTTAGGTCGAAAACCTGGAAGACACCGATAAAATTCTCAAAGAAGTAACCACTGATACCATTGCTGGATGTTAGAAACTTAGCTTGCTGGTAGTTGTTATAGGTAACAACCATGGAAAGCGAGAATATTTCTAAAATTAAAAAAAGGAATATGTAATGATACCTTAGGATTAACCTGAATAAATTCCTCATATTTTAACTTCAAATGGCGCTATGGCAGAGACAACAAT
Source organism: Prolixibacter sp. (assembly GCA_037440345.1). Lineage (GTDB taxonomy): Bacteria > Bacteroidota > Bacteroidia > Bacteroidales > Prolixibacteraceae > CAINVV01. The sequence continues at coordinate 10,259 of JBBIUJ010000057.1, read as the reverse complement.
TATCGGAGCAAGAAAGAGAATTTATCCACGTTTTTAAGTGCAACACCGGTACCGCGGGCAACTGCTCGCAAAGGATCTTCCGCAATCCTGAACGGAATATTGAACTTTTCATACAGTCTTTTGTCCAGTCCACGCAACAAAGCGCCACCACCGGCAAGCCAGATACCTCTCTTGTAGATATCAGCATAGAGTTCAGGCGGGGTATGTTCAAGCGCATTGGTAATGGCAGTCTCAATTTTCGAAATTGATTTATCCAGACAGTGGGCAATCTCCGTGTAGGTTACATGAACGTCGATTGGCATTGCGGTCATCTGGTTCGGTCCTTTTACGATCATGTCAGCCGGTGGTTCATCCAGCTCAGTCATGGCTGAACCGACCACAATCTTGATCTCTTCCGCGGTCCGTTCGCCAATTTTGACATTGTGCTGGTGCCGCATGTGTTCCATAATATCGGCGGTGAGATCATCCCCCGCAATCCGGATCGATTTGTTGGTGACGATACCGCCCAGCGAGATTACGGCAATCTCGGTAGTTCCTCCACCGATGTCGACGACCATGTTTCCTTCAGGCGCTTCCACATCGAGACCGATACCGATAGCGGCAGCCATTGGCTCATAGATCATGTAAACATCACGTCCGCCGGCATGTTCTGCAGAGTCACGTACTGCGCGGATTTCCACTTCCGTGGATCCGGATGGAATACAGATAACCATTTTCAAAGCAGGGGCAAAAAATCTCTTTTTAGGATTGATCATCTTGATCATTCCGCGGATCATCTGTTCTGCTGCGTTAAAGTCGGCGATAACGCCGTCGCGCAACGGGCGGATGGTCTTTAAATTTGAGTGGGTTTTGCCCTGCATCTGACGAGCTTTTTCGCCAATGGCAACCAGCTTCTCTGTTTTTGTATCGATGGTTACAACCGATGGCTCATCCACGACAACTTTCCCGTTGTGGATGATGATCGTGTTGGCAGTCCCAAGGTCAATCGCAATTTCTTGTGTTAGAAATGAAAAGAAACTCATATTTTGTTTTTTATTTAATGCTAATGTTTGAAATGTCTGAAACCTGTTGTAACCATAGACATTTGATGGTCATCACAGAAATCAATTGATAACTTGTCCCTGATTGAACCTCCGGGATGAATGACGGATGTAATCCCTTCATTATGGGCAATTTCTACGCAATCAGGAAAAGGAAAGAAAGCATCAGATGCCATTACGGCTCCTTGGAGTTCGAAATTGAATGCCTTTGCTTTTTCAATAGCCTGCCTCAATGCATCGACCCTTGACGTCTGACCTACCCCGCTTGCAAGTAGCTGTTTGCCTTTTGCCAGTACAATGGTATTGGATTTTGATTGTTTAACCAAACGATTGGCAAACAAAAGATCAAAAATTTCCTCTTTTTTTGGAGAAATTTTGGTGACCGGATTCAGATCGGCTTCTATTTCTTTTTTTGCATCACGATCCTGAACAATTACTCCATTTAATACTGTCCTATATTGCTGTGATTGAAGATCTTTTGATTTTCTTGTCAAAACGATCAGGTTCTTCTTCCCTTTGAAAATTTCAAGGGCCTCCGGGGTATATTTTGGTGCAATGATCACTTCAAAGAAGATTTTGGCAGCTTCTTCGGCTGTTACGCCATCTACTTCAGTGTTGGTGACAAAAATTCCGCCATAAGCGGAAACAGGATCACCGGCCAAGGCAGCTCGAAAAGCATCTGAGACATTGTCACGCGATGCACAACCACAGGCATTGTTGTGTTTCAGAATGGCAAAGGTCGTTTCGCTAAACTCGTCAATCAGGTTGACAGCCGCATCAATGTCCAGCAAGTTGTTGTATGATATCTCCTTACCCTGAAGCTGATCAAAAATTGCTTCAAAGTCGCCAAAGAACACTCCCTTCTGGTGAGGATTTTCACCATATCTGAGTGGTTTCGCCTTGTCGAAACTTTGGCGGAAACTATCGCCTGTTTCGCCTGCAAAATATTTATAAATGGCTGTATCGTAATGGGAAGAGGTTGCAAATGCCTCTGCTGCGAATTGCCTGCGTTCAGCCAGCGAAGTACCGCATCCTTGTTGATTTAGAAGTTCAAGTAATTTTCCGTATTGTCCCTGATGAGAAATAATTACGACATCTTTGTGATTTTTTGCTGCTGCCCTGATCAGGGAAATTCCGCCAATATCTATCTTTTCAATAATGTCAGCATCCGGCGCTCCTGATCGAACTGTGGCCTCAAATGGATAAAGGTCGACAATGACCAGGTCAATCTCGGGGATCGCATATTCTGATAGTTGGGATCGGTCTCCGTCGTTTTCCCTGCGGGCCAAAATTCCGCCAAAAACTTTGGGATGAAGGGTCTTGACCCTACCTCCTAATATAGATGGATAGCTGGTCAATTCTTCTACCGCTGTGACCGGTATATTTAGCTCTTCAATAAACTGTTTTGTTCCTCCGGTTGAGTAGAGCTTAACCCCTGATCTATTTAACTTTTCGACGATCTCACCCAATCCGTCTTTGTAATACACCGAGATTAAAGCCGACTTTATACTTTTTAAATTACTCATTATTAATTCCTTAAAAATTTTCCACAAAAGTAATAAAAAATGTTTTAACTTTCGGGTGAAATCAACCGACCTATGTTATTTATAAGGCTGTTTCTGGAAAGTTTTCGTTTTGCATACAACTCTTTGGTTGTAAATCAGCTCAGGACATTTCTCTCTCTTTTGGGTATTACCATCGGTATTTTTTGTATCATATCAGTCTTTACCATCATAGATTCCCTTGAAAGGACGATTCGCAACAGTATGGAAAAATTGGGGAGCAATGTCATTTATGTTCAGAAGTGGCCCTGGGCCCCGCCTCCGGGCGAGACAGATTATCCCTGGTGGAAATATCTGAACAGACCGGTTCCCAAATTATCTGAAACCGCTGAAATCAAAAGGAGATCAAAATTGTCGCAGAATGTGGTCTTTTTTCAGGGTTTTAACCGGACCGTTCAATTTGGCACCAACAAAGCTGAAAATGTAACCATACTTGGGGGGTCCTCCGGATTGATAGAGACATGGGGATTAAAAATCTCCTTTGGCAGACCTTTGTCAGAAGATGAACTTGATGGCGCCAGCAATCTGGGTATGATGGGTTCAGAACTTGCGGCACAACTCTTTCCAGGAACTACGGCTGTTGGAAGAAGTGTTAAAATTCAGGGATATAATATATTGATTGTTGGGGTCTTCGAAAAAATGGGAGAGGACATGTTTGGTACCAGTATGGACAACAGGGTTCTTATCCCTGTCAAATTTGCTTACCGTATGGTGGATCCCAAGATGGACGCAGGTCAGAGTATTATTGTTAAAGGAAAGAATGAAATAGTTGCTGCAAGACTTACGGAGGAGTTGGAAGGAATCATGAGATCCATACACAGAATTAAACCTTCGGAAGAAAATGATTTTGCGTTGAACGAGGTTAGTCTGATTTCTGGTCAACTGGAAGGCGTCTTTAAAGTATTAAATATAGCTGGATGGATTATTGGTGGTTTTTCCATTCTGGTGGGTGGCTTTGGAATTGCCAATATCATGTTTGTTTCTGTCAAGGAGCGTACCAAAATCATAGGGATTCAGAAGGCGATGGGAGCCAAAAACCGGTTTATCCTGCTGGAATTTTTGTTTGAAGCCTCCGTTTTATCATTGATCGGCGGATTGATCGGATTATTCATTATCTATTTGGGCACTTACATTGCGAAAGCAAGTTTTGATTTTGAATTTGTACTGACAGCCGGCAATATTGCTACTGGGTTGATTATCAGTATTTCCATTGGCTTGATAGCAGGATTGGTACCGGCTAGATCAGCCGCAAAGCTCGATCCGGTTACCGCGATGAACAGTCTTTAAAGCAGATTTGATTTTATTAAAATGAATACACCATTCTAAGAGGCTGTTTAAATTTGGTCAAATGTTATAATCTGTTCAACCCTTTCGGGGTTGTCGTTGCATTTGTTCCATTTCCCCCGGTTTCACCGGGGGTTATTGACATTTAACCCTTTTCAGGGTTTTGAAGGAAAAAAGTCCGAAGGACTTGAATATAAATTCCCCCCGGTGCAACCGGGGGAAAATGACAGACAAGGTTGAGGAACCCCGAAGTGGATTCAACAATTCTAATAGTAAATTTAAACAGTTTCTAAGTAATATTAGCGAATAAATTATTACCACATTAACATCAATAAAGTGCTCATCAGTTCAGGATTATATATCATTCTCAATCGTCCATTTTCAATCGTCAACTACTTAAATATCTGATTGATACTATAAAGTTAATAAGTACATTTCCAAAGAGGTTTTAAACAATGGATTTAGGATTCACCATTTATTCGGCCATTTTCCTTATTGCAACTTTAATTGCATTTTTTATTGCTTACCTGGCCTGGCAACGCCGTTCGGTAAAGGGAGCAAAGGAACTCACTTTGCTTATGATTGCGGCCGGAATATGGACTTTCTGGATTATTTTCGAAACGGCTGCCCAGACAATGCAATGGAAAGTTTTCTGGGCAAAACTGGAATACATTGGGGCCGTCACTGCACCTGTCCTGCTTTTGATTTTCGTTTTCCGTTTTGTGGGGAAAGATAAATATATCAACAGAAAGAGTCTTTTGTTGCTTTTTCTTGTTCCTACAATAACGCTTCTTCTGGCCTTTACCAATGAAATGCACCTCCTTGTTTGGTCGGGATATTCTGAAATTGATGCCAGTACCAACATCATGATGTATTATCATGGCTTTTGGTTTTGGGTTGGTTATATGGCCTATAATTATCTTCTTTTAACACTATCAACACTGAATATCCTCATTTTCATCGTAAATCGTGACAAAACTTTTAGCCTTCAAGGCTGGTTGTTGTTGTTTGCGGGACTTTGCCCATGGGTTGGCAGCGCACTCTATCTGCTAGGTTGGAATATTGTTCCAGGCTTGGACCTGACACCTTTAAGCATCGTTTTAAGCAGTATTTTGATGGCCTATTCCATATTTTATTCAAGGTTTCTTGACCTCATTCCCGTTGCGCGGGAGACACTGGTCGAAACAATGTCCGATGGTTTATTAGTTCTTGATAATCAGGACCGTATACAGGATATCAATCCTGCTGCAATGCATTTTCTTGGAATTTCAAGCACTGAAATCATGGGGATCCCTATTGCATCATGTGGGGCTGGAATAGAAAATTTATTAAATGCAGCGATAGTTCTGGACAATGTGGCACAGATTGATGTAATGGTCGGTGCTGAAGAGAGAAATTACAGCCTGCTCAAGATGCCAATCAAAACGCAAACAGGGAGCAGGTTAATTGTGATTCGGGATATTACTGAACAAATTGATCACCAGAAGGCAATTTTGTCTGTTGAGAAAAGGTATCAGCAGATGTTCGCAAGTAACCCCGAACCAATGTGGATTTACGACCTTGAAACGATGGCTTTCCTCGAGGTGAACCAGGCTGCAATTCTCCTTTATGGTTATTCAAGAGAGGAGTTCATGAACATGACCTTAAAAGAAATATGTACAGCTTTACCGGTTAAATTGCCTGAAGATCATGAGAATTATTGCATGGGATCTGAATGCACTCACCTTAAAAAAAGCGGTGAAAAGATCATAGTGGAGGTCATTTCCAATGCAATAGCTTATGGTGGACATAAAGGGTGCCATGCATTGATGCTTAATATAACGGAGCGTAAGAAGACCGAACAGGAAGTAAAACACAAAAATGAGCAATTGACAAAAGCATTTGCTGAAAAAGACAGAATTTTTTCCATTATCGCACATGACCTAAGGGGACCTTTCAGTGTATTTTTGGGATTGACGGAAGTTATGTCAGAAGACCTTCCAAGTCTTACAATGACTGAAATACAGTCATTTGCACAGAGTATGAAAACATCGGCAACCAATGTCTTTTATTTGCTCGAGAACTTGCTGAATTGGGCCAGGTCACAGCAGGGACTTATCACCTTTAACCAGGAGCGAATAAATTTGTTGCGAATTCTTGATGAGAGTACGACAACCATTGAGAATGTCGCCAAAAGTAAAGAAATTCAAATTAAGCCTACTTTCCCTGACGATTTAGAGCTATTTGCAGATAGGCTGGCTGTGCAGACGGTACTAAGAAATCTGGTTTCGAATGCTGTCAAATTTACCGAAAAGGGTGGTGAGGTATGTGTAAATGCAAAAATTGAATTGGATAAAACTGTTGTTATTTCAGTGAAAGACAATGGTATTGGGATGAACCCGGAAACCAGGGAGAATTTGTTTAGAATAGATATTCAAACCAACCGAAAGGGTACAGAGGGCGAACCCAGCAGCGGACTGGGCTTGTTGCTTTGCAAAGAGTTGATAGAAAAACAGGGAGGCGAGATATGGGTGGAAAGTGAAGCAGGGAAAGGTTCGGAATTCTTTTTCTCCATACCTGTCAATACTGAGCGTAAAGGTAAAGGTCATTAGGTAATCTGTTGATAAACTTTACGTTAATAAATATGACGAACTAAATTTGGATTAATACTGTACTTTTCATGCAATATGGACCAGGTCGTGTAATAATTTGGCTTTTTATATTTGCTTTCGTGAATATAAATTCCGTTTATGCGTCTGATAATAAGTCAGTCATGACCTATATTTACAATGCGCCGGAGTCAGATTCAGATGTCCGTTATGCCTACCAGTGGGAAATCCTGAAGACTGCGCTTGACAAAACCAGGGATAAATATGGAGATTACCGTTTGATCCGTTCAAAACCCATGACAGAGAAAAGGCAAACCTTTGAACTGAGAAAACAAACTGGAGAGATCTCGGTTATGTATCTGGGTACGGAACCTGTTTTAGAAAAGGAACTGTTGGCAATCCACATTCCGGTAGATAAAAATCTCGGGGGATACTCGATCTTTTTGATCCGTAAAGAACGTAAAGATGATTTCAAATATGTAAAAACTTTGGATGACCTTCGTAAATTTACAATCGGGCTTGGGCTTGGTTGGCTCGATGTCGACATTTTAAGGCACAATGCCTTTCGTGTAGTAACAGGTTCTTCCTATGATGGGTTGTTTGAAATGCTTATTTACAAAAGGTTCGACATCTTTCTTAGGGCTGCAGTTGAGATATTGGAAGAGGTTGAACATCGTAAGGAGACAATGCCCGATTTGTACATTGAAGATTCTATCTGCTTGTTTTATCCGCTTCCAATGTATTTTTGGTTTGCCAGGAATGAAGAGGGCAAGCGCCTGGCAACCAGGGCTGAAGAGGGTATGAGAAAGATGATGGCAGATGGTACATACGATAAAATATTTGACAAGTACCAGCGGTCAAAAATTGAGAAGTTACATCTCAAGGAGAGGAAGATATTCCGAATTGAAAATCAACTTCTTGGACCAGAAACGCCTTTTAATGATAAAAAACTTTGGTTTGATCCAATAACGTATCGTCCAATCAACTAGAAAGCTACTTATGAATAAATTACGAAGGGTTTCGATAGCTGTTGTCTCAATTATCTTGTTGGTTGTGGTGGCCACCCTGTTTTTGAGTCTGGTCGGATACGTAGGCTATAACATTTATAGTAAACAGAAACGGGCCGATTTGCTCGATTTTAACAAATATGTGGCCAAACAAGCCTCCATTAGTCTGGCAGTTCCATTGTGGAACTTTGATTTTGACCAGATCAGGGAGGTATCACAAAGCATGATGCTTGATCATGCGGTTTATTCAGTCGTCGTAAAACAGACTAATACTGATAGAATTGTACGCAATTTGACCAGGGATAAGAATTGGAACATCGTAGATTCAAAAGTTCCTGTTTCTGCCAATCGGTTTTTGTCGCAAACCTATCCAATTCAAATTGATAATGATATAATTGGGTCTGTAGAAGTAAATGTTACTCCGCAATTTCTTGAAAATCACCTGAAAAATATCAGGTTAGGTATTGCAATCGGCATTCTAAGTCTCGATATTTTATTAACGCTGACTTTGTTTTTGCTGATCTGGAGTTTTGTATTAAAACCCATCAGGAAGTTGGATATTTACGCGCAAAAAGTAAGCGGGGAGGATTACAATCATTCAAATTTGTTGATGGCTCATTTTTACGGCGAATTGGAAAGCTTGGGAAACTCAATTTCAAAGATGGTTGTCCTGTTGGAATCCCGATACGAAAGTCTGAAAAGTGAATCAAAAAAGACCGAAGAGAGTGAAAATCTTTTTAAAACTTTGATTCAGACCATTCCTGATGTTGTTTGGTTAAAAGACCCGAATGGAGTATTTATCTCTTGCAATGAGATGTTTGAGTATTTTTTTGGTGTCAGCAAAGCGGACCTGATCGGTAAAACCGACTATGATATATTTGACAAGAATTTGGCGGATGGTTTTCGTTTTTATGACAAATACGTTCAGGATACCGGAAAAAAAAGTATTAATGAAGAGTGGGTTACGAAAGCTTACACTGGCAGCAGCGCACTGGTTGAAACCATCAAAGTACCCATGCACAACCAGGAAGGAGAGCTCATTGGTGTATTGGGTGTGGCAAGGGAAATTACGGAGAGGGTGTTGGCTAAGCAGAAACTTCTGGAAAATGAGGAGCGGCTCAAAGAGGCACAGCAAATTGCTTCCATTGGAAACTGGGAACTAACACTCGCAACTTCCCATCTTTTTTGGTCGGATGAAATCTATTGCATCTTTGAAATTGATCCCGAACATTTCGAAGCAACGTATGATGCATTTCTAAATGCAATACATCCTGACGATCGTGAAACAGTCAATCAAGCCTATTCCTCATCCCTCGAAACCAAAACCGCCTATGATATTGTTCATCGGTTGCTCATGACGGATGGTCGCATAAAATATGTTCATGAGCGATGTAAAACCATATTTGGTGAAGATGATCGCCCGATCAGGTCAATTGGGACAGTTCAGGATGTAACTGAACTGGTCAACATGCAAAAAAAACTTGAACAATACCAAAACAACCTGGAGATCCTTATCGCCGAAAGAACCAATCAATTGGCTTCAGCCAACACTGAATTGGAGCAATCAAACCAGAATCTTTTTCAGGAAAGGGAAAAGTTACATGTCTCGTTGCGTAAATTGGAAGAGGCTCAGGTACAGCTTGTCCATGCAGAAAAAATGGCTTCTCTTGGACTTCTTTCTGCAGGAATTGCCCATGAAATAAACAATCCATTAAACTTTATTCATGGAGGTATTTTAGGAATTGAGAGTTATTTCAATGATTCATTGCAGGAGCATGTCGAAACAGTAAATCCTTTGATCAATGCAGTGCATGAAGGGGTGAAACGTGCTTCTGAAATTGTTTCAAGCTTAAGCCATTATAGTCGCAGAGACGATTTACCGGTAATTAACTGTGATATTCAATCAATTGTCGACAATTGTCTTGTAATTTTGAAAGGTCAAGTCAAAGATAGTATCGAAATTATCAAATTGTACTCAGAACCTCCCATTCTGGTTTATGGAAATGAGGGGAAATTACACCAGGCCATTATCAATATTCTTGGAAATGCAATCCAGTCGATGGAAGGGCAAAATGGAACCATTAAAATTGAAACCGGATCTGATAATGAACTGGTATGGCTATCGATTGCAGATGACGGATGCGGAATAGCGAAAAATGATCTCCCAAAAATATTTGATCCTTTCTTTACAACAAAACCAACCGGAAAAGGAACCGGACTTGGCTTATCAATCACCTACAACATCATTCAGGAACACTTGGGAAGGATTGAATGCGAATCTCAGGGAGGCAGAGGAACCAAATTTACCATTTTTTTGCCAAATGATAAAAAGTGATATCGAATAAATGTTTGTAGTTTAGTCGATTAATATATTATTGTAAGGAAGACGATCTTTTAAATACACCCATATGAGAGAAGATATTACATTACTTTACGTGGATGACGAGCCAATCAATATCATGTTGTTTGAGGTGAATTTTAAAAAATATTACAGGGTTGTTACTGCTGTGTCGGGGAGTGATGGTCTTTCCAAACTAAAGTCTGATCCCGGAATCTCTATTTTAATCAGTGACATGAAAATGCCCGGTATGAATGGTATCGAATTTATTCGCCTGGCAAAACAGGATTTTCCTTCCTTGCATTGTATGATTCTTACCGGATTTGATGTGACAGACGATATCACCTTTGCTTTGGAGGAAAAGCTAATATGCAAATACCTGAGTAAACCATTTGATTTGAAGCTGATCCTGGAAGCGATAACCGAGGCTGTCTCCCGAT
>JBBIUJ010000056.1:0-17756 GCA_037440345.1 Prolixibacter sp. | reverse complement strand
CATCATCACGGCCGTGGTTATTCTAACCGGACAGGTGCTTATAGTTACCTTCGGAGGGGAGGTATTCCGGACGGTCCCATTATCGGTAAAAGATTGGATGATCATCATTGGGGCAACATCCATCGTACTTTGGATCGGAGAAACGATAAGACTATTTACCAAACTTTCAGGAAGGAAACAATGAAACGGGGAAACGGGGAAACGGTGAAAATGAGAAAATGGGAAGATGAGAGGGTGGGAATATGAGAAACAAGGAACGGTAAAACGGTAAAACGTTCGCAAATCCGGGGTTTAGCCGCATAGCGGCGTAATGTTGGTAGCCCGGGGTGGAGCGAAGCACAACCCCGGGTAAACGAATCCACGATGACCACCGTCCGCGTTGCCATTTTCGAAAAAGAGATAAGCTCCAGTCGGACGGAATGCGCAACCTGTGATTTGGGCGCAAGGGTAATTTCAACGATCTGCCACCCTGTAAAGCTATGCAGAAAAAATTATTGATGCATCCAACAACCAGATTTCAAAAATCCAAAATTCATTGTTCCTGCCGAAATGTCTATATTTGCCGCATGAATTTTCTGCTAAAATCTATTTTTGTATCGCTGATGTTGCTTGGATGGCTGATCTCAAGCGGTCAACAGATGGGTGGTATGAACAGGGCTCCGCAAGGACAACGTACAACATCCGGCAATCAAAGAGCGCAAAAGGGCGCCAAAGGGGACAAAGGAGCCAAGGATTCCATTGTGTTTAAGATGCGTGAATACCTTCTGATTGAGGATCTTACCCGGATAAAAGAGATAAAAGTAGATACTTCTATCATCGATGGGCACATCTACAACCCCATTTACAAAAATTCATTGTCAGTCCAAAGCCTGGGAAATACAGGCGCCTCCTATCAATCCGGAGATTTTTTCCAGAGAAGAACTCCCGAAAGCCTGTTTCTTTTCCAGCGTAACTATTTCGACTACGGCACATGGCCAGGCGGCATCAAATTCTACAACGTCACAAAACCATATACCTTATTGACTTATGGTCAGTGGTTCGCCAACAAACCCAAAGGGGAGACGATCCTGAAGGTGTTGCACACCCAAAACATCAACAAAAACATCAATTTCGGATTTTATTACAACTCCATCGGTTCGCAAGGTAAATACCTTAACCAGGAGGCGAAAGACCGCAGCGTTGGATTCTTCTCCAGCGGCAATTTTGACCAGTACGATTATTGGTTTTCCATTGGAAAGAACAGATTTGAAAATCAGGAAAATGGCGGTCTGCCGAATCCAAAAGACATCGAAAATCCGGATATCAAACCCGAAAACATCACTGTCTGGCTCACCGATGTCAAGTCAATCAACAACAATGTATTTGGAACCCTCACCCACCAGTTCAAAATTGGTACATGGAAAGAGGTGAAAGACGAGAAGAAAAAGGAGGTATACAACGTGTTCATTCCCAGGGTTGCCCTTACTCATGTGCTGGATATTGAAAAATCTACCCGCCTTTACACTGAAGCGGAACCCAATCCCTCTTTCACCTACACCACTGATCAGGGCACTGTCTATTTCTATGGGAAAGATCATGTTCCATACATCAATAAGGAAACCGGATCGGCAACCGCTCCTGCCACCATCGACAGAGCAGGTCAAACGATCGTTTCGAACCGCTTTGTGCTCAAATTCATGGAGGCTCCCGATCGCAAATATACTTTTGGCAAACAGGTTTTTATATGCAACGATCTGGTTAACCTTTATTTACCCCGACAGGACCTTGTCGCTGACAGTGTTGGGGTGTTGCATTCCCCATTGGGACTAACCCAGTCGCGTAAATACTCAAACACATACATTGGCGGTTCTGCTTACCGCACAGATGGCCGGTTTTGGAGTTGGACCGTAGCCGGAAAGTCCTATATCCAGGGTCGTAATGCATTGGATTATGAGCTTTCGGGTTCCATCGAAAAACCGTTGAGGGCTAAAAAGGACACTTCATTTATCAGGATTTTTGCCAACATGTCTAACCGGACACCCAACTATTTTTTGGAACACTATTACTCCAACCACTACAAATGGGAGAATTCTTTTGACAAGACATATGCCTTAAGAATTGGGGCCAACCTTGACAAACCCGGATGGCGGCTCAAGGCTGCAGTTAATTACAGCATAATCAACAAATACGTCTTCTTCAACGAAAAAGCCTTGCCGGAGCAGGCAAAATCTGAATTCTCCGTTGCCACAGCCATGGTGAACAAAGATTTCAAATTTGGCGGACTGAATATTCGGAACTGGGTAGTTCTCCAGCACACCACAACAGATTTGTACCTTGCTTTACCAAAGATGAGCTTTCGAAATTCGACCTATTACGAAGGCATGTATGCGAAAGTCCTGCTCTTTCAATTTGGATTGGACACCCGATATGAGACCTCTTATTATGCCGATCAATATGCTCCGGCAACGGGTATGTTTTATCGCCAGACAAAAGATAAAATTGGCGATTACGCCTGGATTGATGCATTTATTAACCTGAAAATCAAACGGACAGCCTTCTACCTGAAATATACCAATCTTGCCACGAAGTCTGTCAAAGGAGGTTTTTACACTTCACCCGGTTACCCGGCTCCTGTATCAACCATGCTGTTTGGATTATCCTGGTCATTCTACAATTGAGAATCATCAAAAAAGATATCCACCAGCTCGGCTACCATCATGGCCGTTGCACCCCAGATAAAACAGTCATAGATTTCGTAACCGGGCACCTTGATTCGTCCTGTTCTGGTATCCATCTCCCTCTCGCACCTGTTCGCTGAATCTGCAAAATGCCCGAGAGGGATAAAAATTACCTCATCCACTTCAGAGGAGTCGATCACCACTTCCGGAGATTCCTCCAACCAGCCCACCATCGGTGTGATAAGGAAATCACTGATCTGCACATAGACGGTACTCAACTGACCCAGTATTTCAACGGCATCTGCAGCAATTCCGATCTCCTCCTGAGCTTCCCGCAAGGCAGTCTGGACGAGATCTGCATCCTCCTTTTCCCTTCTCCCACCAGGAAAGGCAATCTGTCCTGCATGATTTTTCATTGTGGATGGTCTTCTGATCAGGCACACATGAATCTTCTCTTTTATCGGAAAGAGAAGAATCAGGACAGCGCTGTCATGGTAATTGTTCTGTTCGGGAGGTAACATCAGCGCTCTTCCGGGAGGAAGCATCTTCACATGCGAAGCACTTCCCGGTAAAAGTATTTCCAACTGCTTTTTAAAATTTTTGATCTGGATATCGGGCGACAGGTTTAAGTCCATCAGTCAAATTAATATTCTAAATTATGAGTTACTTCTTTGTAATTGCCAGTGGAAAATTGACGATTGATAATTCAGAAGCAGAGCATTAATTGTCAATTTTCAATTGTCCATTGTAAATTGTTCAATAATCCATTCTGGAACGAATATCCCTCACATTCAATTGAAGATAGGTCTTGTCGCGGTACTGGTTTTCGGTTACTGAATAGCAAATATCGAAAGGAAGTGACTGCTTGATCATGTCGAAATGGGTAGACAATGAAAATCCGATTCCGGAAAACCGCGACGAAGAGCGATTGGCCTCCATCAGGTCCAGTTTTACATGATCGTTGTTTTTACCTACCAACTTACTGGTTCCATAATCCATCACATCTTCGGTAAGAAAAACCGGGGTCATGTTGTGCGGTCCAAAAGGTTCAAACTGTTTCAACAGTCTGATAAATTTCGGTGTAAGATCCGAAAGTGAAATCCTGGCATCCAGATCAATGGTTTGCTGCATCTGATCACTGGAGATCGTATCTCTCACAACCTGCTCAAACCTTCGGGAAAATTCGGCTACATTTTCAAGTTTCATGGAGAGTCCGGCTGCATACATGTGTCCGCCATAAGACTCCAGTAAATCTGCACACTTCCCGATGGCCTCATACAAATCGAACTCCCCAACAGACCTGGCTGAACCGGTAGCAATTCCATTGGATTCGGTTAGCACAACGGTAGGCCGGTAATAATGCTCTGTCAGTCTGGATGCTACAATACCAACAACACCCTTATGCCAGTCGCGGTTATAGATGACTGTGGATTTACGTCCCTCATAAAACTGACTTTGCGAAATCATCTCCAGGGCCTCCTGCGTGATATCACGATCGAGGGTTTTGCGGATTTCATTGTAAGCATTAATCTCTATACCAAGCTCCTCCAGCTCTGCACTGTCTTCAGCCAGTAAAATCCTGACGGATTTTTTCCCATGTTCAATTCTGCCTGATGCGTTTAGTCGCGGGCCAATTTTGAATACAATATCCTGAACCTTTATCTCACCTACAATACCAGAATAGGCTATTAAGGTTTTGAGTCCGGTGGATGGATTGGAGTTCAGTTTCAGAAGTCCGAAATAGGCGAGCACCCTGTTCTCCCCGGTTAGCGGCACGATATCAGAAGCTATGCTGACAACTACCAGGTCAAGCAAGTCATAGGCTATTTCCTGGGGAAGGTTGTGCTTCATGCAATAAGCCTGAATCAGCTTAAACCCTACACCGCATCCCGACAACTCCTTGTAGGGATAGTTACATCCGGGCTGCTTGGGATCCAGCACCGCGACTGCGTCCGGCACTTTGTCATCCGGATTGTGGTGGTCACAAATAATGAAGTCGATACCATGCTCCTTGGCATATGCAATTTTTTCGACCGCCTTAATTCCGCAATCGAGTACAACAATCAAAGAGATATTTTTTGACGCGGCGTAATCGATCCCGATAAAGGATATTCCATATCCCTCCATGTAGCGGTCGGGTACGTAATATTCGATGTCAGCAATTCGTTGGGACAAAAAAGTATACATCAATGCCACCGAGGTAGTGCCATCAACATCGTAATCGCCGTAAACCATTACCTTTTCTTTGTTGTCGATGGCCTTCTCAATCCGGTCAACCGCCTTATCCATATCCTTCATTAAAAACGGATCATGAAGGTCGCTAAGCTTGGGACGAAAAAATGTTTTGGCTGCGGCAAAAGTCTTTATTCCACGCTGAACCAGCAGATTGGCAATTGCCATGTCTACGTTCAACGCAGCCGAAAGCTGCTTGATGTCGTTAATATCAGCTTGTTCCTTCAGTTTCCAGATTTTTTGCATCTTACTCTTTTCGTTCGGCAGGTTTAATGAATAATTTCCCAAATATACCTTTTTGGCGCTTAGCGACCAAGATAAAAAAAGGATATCTTTTCTTATCTTTGCAGCTGATTTTTTCATAAAAAATAGGATCATTTATCAAAGATGAGCAATTTAGATTTAAGTGAGCAGGAGATAATTCGACGAAATTCCTTGCAGAAACTCCGAGAAATGGGAATAGACCCTTATCCTGCAAACGAGTTCAAGATCAATACTTCCACCAAACAAATTTTAGAACAATACGACCCTGAAACCAACAATTTTCAGAATGTCACCATAGCCGGCAGGTTGATGAACCAGCGGATCATGGGGAAGGCCTCATTTGCCGAACTTCAGGATGAAAGCGGCAAAATTCAGCTTTATGTGAATAGGGATGAGATCTGCCCCGATGAGGACAAAAGCCTATACAACGATGTTTTCAAGAAATTATTGGATATAGGCGACATTATTGGTGTAGCGGGATATGTGTTTATTACCCAGATGGGTGAAACATCCGTGCATGTTAAGACCCTTACACTACTGAGTAAATCACTTCGCCCATTGCCCGTTGTGAAGGAGAAAGATGGCGCCCTGTTCGATGCCTTCACTGATCCCGAGCAACGATACCGCCAGCGATACCTCGACCTAATCGTTAATCCGCAGGTAAGAGATGTTTTTGTCAAACGTACCCGGATTATCAACAACATGCGGGAGTTTTTCAACGAGAAAGGATACCTGGAGGTTGAAACACCCATTTTACAACCCATTCCGGGTGGAGCTGCAGCACGCCCCTTCATCACGCACCACAATGCCCTGAACATTCCCCTCTACCTGAGAATTGCCAACGAATTGTACCTAAAACGCCTGATTGTTGGAGGTTTCGAGGGGGTATATGAGTTCGCGAAAGACTTTAGGAATGAAGGGATGGACCGAACCCATAATCCAGAATTCACCGTCATGGAAATCTACGTGGCCTACAAAGACTACAATTGGATGATGGAGATGACCGAAGAGATGATCGAACGCGTTGCCATTGCTCTTCACGGTACCACAGAAGTGACTGTCGGCGATAAGGTCATCGACTTTAAACGCCCCTTCAAAAGAATTACGATGACTGATTCCATCAAGGAATTTACAGGAATTGACATTCTTGGGATGGATGAGGCGGCGCTAAGGGATGCTTGCAAGAAAATTGGCGTCGAAGTAGACGAAACTATGGGCAAAGGAAAAATAATTGACGAAATATTTGGTGAAAAGTGCGAAGGTCACTACATTCAGCCCACCTTTATTCTGGATTATCCGGTTGAGATGTCGCCATTGTGTAAAAAACACCGTGACAATCCGGATCTGACTGAACGATTTGAACTTATGGTCAACGGGAAAGAGTTATGCAACGCCTATTCGGAGTTAAACGATCCGATCGACCAATTGGGCAGATTTCAGGACCAATTGAAATTATCAGAGAAAGGCGACAATGAAGCGATGTTTATTGACATGGATTTTGTAAGGTCGCTGGAATATGGAATGCCTCCCACTTCCGGTATGGGGATTGGGATCGACAGATTGGCGATGCTGATGACCAATTCATCCTCCATTCAGGATGTATTGTTGTTTCCTCAGATGAAACCTGAGAAAAGAGCTGAGGAAGACAGTGCAGAAATGTTCGAAGCATTGGGAATTCCCACGGTTTGGGTAGAGGTGCTTCGAAAAATGAATTACAAGAAGATTGCGCAATTGAAAGAGGTGAAAGCCTCAAAATTGTTCAACGATCTTTGCGGTTTCAACAAGAAAAACCAGCTCGGTCTCCCTAACCCGGGCATGGATGAGGTGACGAAGTGGTTAAACTAATATTTCACATCAATGACGGAAATCAGTGAAAAGAGCCGTGTCGCAATTATAGGCAGTGGAAGTTGGGCTACTGCGCTGGCAAAATTGATGATGTACAATGTGAATGAAATTAATTGGTACATCCGCAACAAGGAGAGCATCGAACTTTTCAAGAAATTCCGGCATAATCCCAACTACCTTCGATCGGTAGAGTTTGATGTTTCCAAAATCAATTTTTACAATGATATCAATCAGATTGTTGAAGATTCGGATATCCTGGTATTCGTAACCCCCTCCGCTTTCCTGAAAGATACGCTCCGTCACATGACCGCCGAAATTGGCGACAAATTTGTTGTCTCGGCCATCAAAGGGATCATTCCGGACGGAAATCTTTTCGTTGGAGAGTTCTTTCACGAATTTTACGACCTTCCTTTTGAGCAATTTTGTGTCATTGCCGGTCCGTGCCATGCAGAAGAGGTCGCCCGCGACCTGCTCTCCTATCTCACCATCTCGAGCCCTGACGTCAAACGCGCACGTCAATTTGCCATGTTGCTGGAAAGTAATTCGCTCAGAACTCATATTTCGGACGATATTTGGGGAACAGAGTATTCAGCCGTGCTGAAAAATATTATGGCCATTGCGGCAGGCATTTCACACAGCCTCCGTTACGGCGATAATTTCCAGGCCGTACTCATGTCGAATGCCATCCAGGAGATCAAACGGTTCGTGGATACCGTGCATCCCATTACCCGCGATATCAAGTCGTCGGCCTATCTTGGCGACCTTCTCGTAACCGGATACTCCCACTTTTCGAGAAACCGCACCTTTGGCAGCATGATTGGCAAAGGCTACACCGTTCGCTCGGCCATGCTCGAAATGGATATGATCGCCGAAGGTTACTACGCCACCAAAAGCATCAAAGAGCTCAACGAACAATACCGTATCAACATGCCGATCACTGACACCGTCTACAACATCATCTACGAGAATATCTCTCCTGCGATCGAGATGAGGCTGCTGACGGAGTACCTGCGGTAAGGACGACGGGGACGATGGGGACGACTTGGATGACGGTGAGCGATCTACTCCCGGTTTTTAATCCCGTCAGGGATGACCGATTTTGTAGCCCGGGGTGCAGTCCCGCAGGTGCGGGAGAACCCCGGGTCAACGAATCCACGATGATCACCGTCTGCGGTAGCATAATCGAAAAAGAGATTAGTTCCATTCGGACGGTAGGAACAAATATTTAAATAAATCACAGGCCGATAGCCAGAAGCTAATCGCCTGAATATAAATAAAACACATAACACAAAACTTAGAATGAAGAACATCTCCTTAAACCTCAAAAACGTATACGGCTTCGTGCCAAAAGCAAAAATAGATGGTTTCAAACTTCAGTCAGAAGCCGCCAACCTTGCGCTGCACAAAAAAACAGGCAAAGGCAATGACTTTCTGGGATGGGTCGATCTGCCCGGATCGATTGGCGAATACGAATTAACCGATATCGAAAAAACGGTCCAAAAACTTCAGGTTAAACACCTCGAAATATTTGTAGTCATTGGAATCGGCGGCTCGTACCTTGGATCTAAAGCCGTTATCGATGCCCTTTCCGATTCTTTTGCAGCCATAAAAGGATCTTTCGAAGCACCGCTGATCGTCTTCGCCGGACAAAATATCAGTGAAGATTATCTCTTCGAACTTCGCGACCTGCTCGACACCAAAGAATGGGCCTGCACGGTCATCTCTAAATCAGGGACAACCACTGAGCCTGCCCTTGCCTTCAGGTTACTGAAACAGGACCTGGAAGAAAAATATGGCATCGAGGAAGCCCGCAAAAGGATCATCGCGGTAACCGATGCCGAAAGAGGGGCCTTGAAGAAACTTGCCAAAGAGGAAGGGTACAAAACCTTTGTAATCCCTGATGATGTTGGTGGCCGATATTCCGTACTGACCCCTGTTGGCCTGATCGCTATCGGCATGGCCGGTTTCAATATCCGCGAACTGGTCAAAGGGGCCATTGACATGGAAAAAGCATGCGACTCGTCAGTTCCGTACGAGCAAAACCTGGCCTGCCAGTACGCCGCTGCCAGAAATGCGCTCTATCAATCAGGAAAGAAAATCGAAATTCTCGTCAACTATAACCCCAAACTTCACTTCTTTGCCGAATGGTGGAAACAACTCTACGGCGAAAGCGAAGGCAAGGATAGCAAGGGCATTTATCCGAGCAGTGTCGACTTTTCGAGCGACCTTCACTCCATGGGCCAATACATCCAGGAGGGTGAAAGAACCCTGTTCGAAACTGTTCTCTCCATCGAGGAAGTTGACAACGAGGTAATCGTTCCCGAAGACGAAGCAGATCTCGACGGTCTCAATTTCCTGGCCGGAAAACGTGTGGACGAGGTCAACAAAATGGCAGAATTGGGTACCTCAATCGCGCATGTCGATGGGGGAGTTCCAAACATTAGGATCTCTGTTCCAAAATTAAACGAATATTATCTTGGACAACTGATTTACTTCTTCGAAATAGCTTGCGGAATCAGTGGTTATATCCTGGATGTCAACCCGTTTGACCAGCCAGGCGTCGAAAGCTACAAGAAAAACATGTTCGCGCTCTTGAACAAACCAGGCTTCGAAAAAGAGAGCAAAGCCATTCAGGAAAGATTGCAATAATGGTTAAAAAGAGTGGTATCCCGAAACGGGTATGGAATTTGAGTGGCAGAAATTTTCTGTTACTAATTGCTCTTCCTTTGTTGGCGGCCTCCTGCTTTCCCGGCAGACAGGATAAGCAGAAAACCGATGACAAATCGGCCGCAAAGAGTATCGCGATGGATACCTTCCGGCTTTCGCAGATTACCGTTCCGTCCAATGCGGCATACAGTTCAATTCTCGAGGATTTCGACAGGAGCGATCTGCAGAACATCGACCGCGCACTCACAATTTATGCCAACAACAAGGCCGATTCGCTGAGCCGCGACTCAATGCTTATCTCCTTCAACGAATACTTGACCTCGGTGATGCAAGACTATTACACCGGTAAATTATTGGGAAACCGCCAGCTGATGGACCATTTCGAAAGCAAGGATGACCACGCAGAAGCCCAAAAGTTGACCGACACACTGGCAGCCCATGGCATCCTGATTACCTACCGGGAAGGTGATTTTTATCTGGAACCCAATCTTGCGTTTGTATACGACCATTTGAAAGTTGCGCTCACAACGGGAAGTCGCAACTACTTATTAACCAAAATTACTTTGGCAAAAGTATTTCTAGGCGACAACAATCAGCCTGTTTCCCCACCCGATTCACTTGCCCGTCAGGTCTTGGCCTGGGAGGATTTCATGGTAAATAACCCTGAATATCTTTCGAAAGATGACATTCAGGCCCAATACATTGATGTGTTCACCACGTATCTTTCAGGTTTTGAGCAACTGCCACTTTTCGATCCCAATACAAAGATGCTGCAGCCAGTATACCAGCACTCCTACATTCAATACATAGAAAAGAACCCTAACCGGGAAAGCGCCAAAATTGTAAAGAAGTTCTACGATCTGCTTGCCTCAAAAGGGTTTAAGTATGAGGAGTCAATTGATTCTTTCCTGCCGGAAGTCAACTTCATCCCAAACCAAAACCCGAAATGAGTACCGCCCCTTCCAAAAAGCAAAAGACCAAAGTAACTCAACTGACGGTAACCAAGCCTGCCCGACTGATGGAGTTTCTCATCGAACAGCTCAAAGGGAAAAGCCGTACCACGGTCAAATCTTTGCTCGCTCACAGGCAGGTTTCTGTCGGGACCCATTTCATTACCCAGTTCGACTTTCCACTTGA
Organism: Prolixibacter sp.; assembly: GCA_037440345.1. GTDB lineage: Bacteria > Bacteroidota > Bacteroidia > Bacteroidales > Prolixibacteraceae > CAINVV01. The sequence continues at coordinate 6,954 of JBBIUJ010000056.1, read as the reverse complement.
ACCAAATCAGCTTGTTACGATCAACTGGGGGATCGTACCCGAACAAACACGCCTTCGCGGAGTGCGCATTTTGTTTGAGGATCCATACCTGATCGTCATTGACAAAGAGGCCGGCATGCTCTCCATCGCCACTGCCAAAGAGAAACTGCTGACCACCTATTCCATCCTGAGCGCTCATGTCAAGAAGGAAGATCCGACCAACCGCATATTCGTGGTGCACCGGCTCGATCGGGATACCTCCGGTGTGATGATGTTCGCGAAAAGTGAAAAGGTACAGGAGATCATGCAGAAAGAGTGGCAGGAGGCAGTGATCAGACGATCGTACATCGCTGTTGTTGAAGGTATTGTAGAAAAAGACCAGGATACCATCCGCTCCTTCCTGAAAGAGAACAAAATGCTGATCATGTACTCCACCAGGATTCCTGGCGAGGGTGACGAGGCAATCACCCATTACAAAGTACTCAAACGCAGCGATGAGTTTTCATTGTTGGAGGTCGAATTGGAAACCGGACGCAAAAACCAGATCCGTGTGCACATGAAAGAGCTGGGACATCCGGTAGCCGGAGATAAAAAATATGGGTCCAAAACGAATCCGTTGCGCCGTACCTGCCTCCATGCCAATATCCTGGCATTTAAACATCCCATCACCGGTGAGGAGCTCAGCTTCGAAACTCCTCCTCCGCACAGGTTTCTTTCGATTTTTCAAAAGGGAAGTGACTAAAGTGACTAGAGTGAACTAAAGTGACTAGAGTACTTCTCAGGGAACATGAATGGTGCCGGTTGCGATCTATGGTTTGTGAAAATCGTAATCAGATTCAATTCTGGCAATCCTGGTTTTAAAGGATTTGTACCACATTTCCCGCCCTTTTGCCCTTGCAATTTTATGTTCGGAATTCTCCTTCCATTTTTTGATAGAGGCCAAATCCCGCCAGTAGGAAACCGTAATCCCCAGTTCGTTTCTGGCGCTCTCGACCCCGAGATAGCCATCCTGGAGCTTGGCAAGTTCCATCATTTGTTCCGACATATCGTCGTATCCGTTATCTCCCTCAGTTCTGACAGAGGTAAATATAACCGCGTAATAAGGGGTTTTCGGTGTATCTGCTATCATCCCTAACTATAATTTTACGTGATTTATTGGATCAAATCCCATTATATCCCTGATATAATTTGCGTTAGCCGTTGAAGTCAGCTTTTCCAGCAATATAAATGCCACATTCACTGCTGTAGACGGGTTCCAGGATGTTATGATGTTCCCATCATCTACAATCGGCTCATTTATCACTTTGACACCATATCCTTTCAGCGTTTCCTGCCTGACGATATTCTTGTTGTAGGTAGTGCCTTGCCTGCCGGCCAACACCCCGCTCCTGCCAATTGGTAAAGCCGCCACACAGATGGAAGCAATCAATTTATCTCTCGCTTTAAATCTACGGATCAAATCCAGAAACCGCTCATCATAGGCATCTTTGTAAAAATCATATTCTTCAAATCCGCCGGGAATGGCCAACGCTTCGAAAGCATCAGGATCAACATCGCCAATCAGAAAATCAACGATAACCTTCTGATTGAAAGAACTTTTGACCTCCTTTTGCATACCACAGGTAAATAGTTCGGTCGTACCATCCCCATCCACAAGGTTCCAACCTATCACATCAATAAATGCGCTGGCTTCAAGCATCTCAAACCCATCCGCCAATAACAGTAAAACTCGTTTCATTTCATTTTTAATTGTTTGAAATGGACAATTTCAGGGAAACTTACACCAACGTTTATTATGCGAAATTGTCTTTTTATAATGAGGCACAACAGACAATGGTCTAACCCTGTAACCATTTTATAGCATCGGCTTCACAGTCAAATATTTTAAAATTTGCAGCTCGGTTTACAGCAACAGTTTCTGCAAATCTGTTAATTTTCCCCCTTTGTGAATATGCTGCAATTTTGTAAGAATGTTGAAATGTATTCGCTATTTTCTCGCCAGAAAAATATCGTGTCATTTCATTATCAGGAAGTGACAATTCCTGTAAGTCAAGCAAAATGTGTTTTACCTCCTGTTTGTCAGCTTCATCCCTAATGTCTTCAATTGATTTTAATGCATTAGGTGTTGACCATACTCCGGTCATCTTTACAAAAAGATAATCAGGCATTTTATCAAACTCTAATGAAATACTCATATTCTTCAATTATTAAGGTTACTGTCGCTAATAATAATGCAAACAACTTTAATAAACCCGATGCTTTGGTATTATCCGTAACGTTTGGCGGTATGAATCGTAGCGGACTGCTTATGGTATGCCGGATTTTATTTTTTGTTACATTTTGTCATATATCCAACAAGGTAATAATTTTAAAATTATTGCGATGATTATCCATCGCTTGGTAATATAGACTATCTTCCTTTTTTTCTTAATCGAGTTATAAATTTGCCGCACGGATTTTTCTACTTGTGAAACCCAAAACAAATTATCCCCCTTCGCCATAGGCGTATCAACAAATCCAGGTCGAACATCAGTAACAAATATAGGTAGTCTGCTCTTATTTGCCTTTTGCCGCAATCCTTCCAAATAATTTATCTGGTATGACTTAGTCGCATTGTAGGAAGGGACCAGTCTGTTTCCCCGAAGCCCTGCAACAGATGTTATCGCCACCAATTGTCCCGATTTATTATTGGTGAAATAATTAAATGCCCAATCCGCAACTGCCGTAAATCCAAGAACATTTGTATCAATTGTAAGTTTATCTATTGAAAAATCCAAATTAATATTTTCATATCCAGTTCCTGAACAAATTACCAGTAAATCAAGTCCTCCTAAACTATTTACCAACTCATTCAAATGATTTGGAATTGAATCAGTATCAATAATATCGAACGCTTTGACAAAGTATCTGTCCGAATTTTCATTTTTCAATTCTGCAAGCAAATCGTAACGACGGCCAGTAATTCCAACACTATAACCATAATCAACAAGCAGTTTCGCAAGTCCTTTGCCAATTCCTGAAGTCGCTCCTACTATGATGGCCTTTTTCATTTATAATTTGTTTTTTATTTGCCAGATGCAATCCAAGATCAGCGAAGCCAATACCCATCCGCCAGCTGGCGGATTCGGTTGGTCCCGACATGTCGGGATGCATATTACCATTTGATTATTAATTGTTTTTAATGGCCAACATCAGGAGAAGCCTACAACGGCAACTTGATGCCTGCTGCACGAATTTGTAATTTATTCCGTTTTCTGTTCAACGCTGATTAATTTATTCACATCATAACCCCTGTTGGCAATTTTTTTAAGTAATTCATTATAAAGGTTTCTCTCAATCTGCGGAGTACGGGAGAGTATCCATAAATAATTGTCAGAACTGCTGCCAATAACTGCCCATTGATAAATTTTATCCAATTCAAGTACAAAGTAATCAGCATAAAAGAACCAAAAGAAAGAGACTTTCAATTTGGACGGTGTTTTTGGGTTTGGAATTTTTGCTTTCCCGATCACTTCAGATTTCTCTCCGTTCAATGCATTTTTATAACCGCTGTTTACCACCTTTAGCTTACCATCTCCCCGAAAAGAATAGTATGCGGTTACCCCAACCAATCCGCGCTCAAAGCGATGGTCGTAACGTGAAATTTCGTACCATTTGCCAAGGTACCTTTCAATATCAAGCTCTTTTACAACCGTTTTGTCAATCATTTTATTTTGACCATTGCATGCGTTTATAAAAAATAATAGTCCTATTAAAAAAATTACATTTTTGCCCATGGTTCAATCTCTTTTGCGTCCTTTGCGTGAAATTTTTCAAGGCTAACGATGGTCACAGCAAATCGTCGGGCTAATTCTAACCAGAGAATGTCACAATCTTCCGGATCAATCCCTTCCAATCAAATCCTGAACCTGGCGTAATACTTTAGTCACTTTAGCTCACTCTAGTCACTCTAGTCACTTCTTATCCAAAGTCCCTATTCCCCCGCAGAGCTTTCAAGTATCAACTTCACCACATCGTAGCTAACCGCATTGAACATGTCTTCAACCTGGTTGGTGTAATCGGAATTGTGGCTCATGAGCGCATCCTTCACAAGAAAGGCCTTGTAATCGTGGTTTTGCGCACCAATCCAGGTCGACAGCACACATCCGACGGCGCTCAATCCACAGAGAAATAACGTATTTCATCCCTTCTCTTTGATGACCTTGTCCAGATCCGTTTTGTTGAACCCATCGCCATAGGTCTTGATTACCCTGGCGTCATCGGGCTTGATTGATACAGAGGTTGGGAACTCAAACTGATCGGTACCCGGGTTGGGTCCTGATTCCTTGTCGAAATGGTAAATCCTTATAACAGGGTATCCATTACTTCGGAACAGTTCAATTAAGCCATTGATATAAGTCATCGCCACCAATTTTTCCCTTTCTGGCACCATGCTTAAGTAGACATTCTGAATGTCAATGACCAGCAGGGCCGGCTTAACCGGAGCTTTTGTTAGCGCTTTTTGCTCCTGTGAAAATGATTGACCGGAAACAATCATCAAAAGGATAAACAATACAACAACTGCTTTTCTCATGGCAAATAATATTAAATAAAATCTAATCTAATGACAGTTTAAATTTAATCAAAATATAGTTGAACCCACTTCGGGGTTCCGCATCTCAGTCTCTCATTTGCCTCCGGTTTCACCGGAGGTTATTAATATTCCAGTCCTTCGGACTTGTTGAGTTGAGAAACCCTGAAAAGGGTTTAATTTGAATAACCCCCGATGAAATCGGGGGAAAATGAGACCAATGAACCAGCAACCCTGAATGGGTTGAATCGTTTATATATCAGTAGAATTAAATTTAAACAGTTTCTAATCTTTTCAACTATCTTATTTGCCACTTCCTGTGAAAAATCCTTTATGTTGTTCAGTAGCTTTGTTGATCCAAAATCTATTTTACAAACCCGTGCAAAACCTCTGCAAGCCGTTCGAGTCCCTCTACAATTCTATCCTCCGGCATGTTGGAGAAATTAATCCTAAACGTATTTTCTCGCCCGCCATTGGGGAAGAATGACCCGCCGGGCACAAATGCCACGTTTTTTTCTAGGCTTTTTACAAGCACATCCCGCGCATTGATGTTTGGGGGAAGCTCAACCCAGGAAAAGAGCCCTCCTTGCGGTCTGGTAAATGTTATACCTTCAGGGAATAGCTTTTCCATTGTATTGACTGCCAAATCCCTTCGCACCCTGTATGTCTCAACAATTTTCGCGATATGTTCATCAATATCATACAACTCAAGGTATTTGGCAATATCCATTTGCGCAATGGTGTTGCACTGCAAATCCGTACCTTGCTTCACAAGAACATATTTACGGATAATATCCTTGTCTCCGGCAATCCATCCGATCCTGTAACCAGGACAGAAGATCTTGGAAAAACTTCCCGGGCAAAGAACATAACCTTCAGTGTCAAATGACTTTACGGACGGCAGTGATTCCCCTTCGAATCGCAATTCACCATAAGGGTTATCTTCAAGGACCATCACATTGTATTTCGCTGCAACCTTTGCAAGTTGCACTCTTCTTTCATAACTCCAGGTCCTCCCAGTTGGGTTTTGAAAATTAGGAATAACATAGATCATTTTGACATTCAGGGTATTCTGAAGTAATTTTTCAAGTTCGTCAATAATCATTCCATCGTTGTCGGTTGGAACCTCGATAAAATTGCAGCCGTACGCCCTGAAGGCGCTGATCGCAGCCAAATAAGTGGGACTTTCACACAAAACAACATCCCCCTCATCGAGAAATACTTTACCCGAAAGGTCAAGCGCCTGTTGAGAGCCATGTGTGATCAATATATTGTCGGGGTCGAAAGAGGTGCCTAGTCGTCTGTTCATCCTGTTTGCAATCCATTCCCTCAATGGTGCATACCCTTCTGTCGTAGTGTATTGCAATGCCTTGTGTCCGGATTCCTCAAGAACGATCCTGTTTACCTCCTTTATTTCATTGACCGGAAATAGTTCAGGTGCAGGCAATCCACCGGCAAACGAAATAATCTCAGGCCTTTCCGTTACTTTCAAAATCTCCCTTATTTCGGATGCTTTCAAATTAGCGATCCTTTTTGCGTACTTTAATCCCATTGATAATTTTTAAAATTGATTTCATTAATTCCGCTTTGGTTGATCGCCTTCAACCACTTTATTCCTGAAATTCCGAACAAATTTTGAGAATTCCATACCGTAAATTTCATTAAATACCGCATCATGATTTCTTTCCTTCAAAAGGTCCATCATGTAAAGTAAAAATTTCTCTTTCCCATAGGTAGAGATCAAACAATCAACGATGCATGCGAATTCAGAGTAGATAAAAACACTGCTGTTTTGAACTGAAAATTTTACTTTCCCTGCATTTCGGGTTTTAAAATATTCGGGTGGCATAAAATTTCCCTGTGCAATCAGGTGGTATGTATCTTCCTTACCTGGATAGGCTGACGTGCCCATCTGACCGGCGCTGTATACGGCAATCCCCTCTTTCAGCCATTCGGGAAACCAGAATGCATGTACCATTCCTGCATTTTGATTGAGCAGCGCATGGGACAATTCGTGCCTCATGTAAATTTCAAGTGAAATTTTTCCTTTATACGACTCCGCCAATGCCCAGGGGGAGATAAATATCCTGTTGTAATAGGTGCAAAACCGGGTCAGTACGAGTGAGCGACGCACAAAATTGCTACTATCCCTAAATATGAATATCCCAGGTTTATACTGAAATTTCAATTCGTGAAAATCTTCGACATGCGGAATGAGCGTATCCATTTTTTTGAAGTCAGCATATTCGGCTCCCTTCTGAAGATAGAAATTTGCATGCGGAAGTTCGTATTTTGTAAAGCCAATCATGACCGGCGCGACCGGAAACAATTTTCCAAAAAGAAGTTCATAGCATAGGGTCGCTACAAGAACCAATAGTAATGCGCGCACCGACAAATTTATTTTT
>JBBIUJ010000055.1:0-17869 GCA_037440345.1 Prolixibacter sp. | reverse complement strand
CGCGGACGTCGTGCCGGCTGGCGCGGAGGCCACCGAGGAGGAGGCGGCACAGGCGGCCGCCAAGCCCAAGCAGTCCGGCCATTTCATCGGCCCATTTATCCTGGTAAACATTGACCGTATTTGCCTGTAATACAATGGTTTTACCTTCATCGAAGATATACTCTCCCGACAAATAATCATCCAGGTGAAAGGAGCCCGTAAAACAGGCATCCATCATGATAAATTTGGCGTTGGAGGAGTAGTTGACCAGATCCTCCACATTGATATCGAGGTTGGCATTGAAAGTAGAGTCTTTCTCCATCTGCTTCTTGTCGAAAGTACCGTCGAACCAGGTTTCGGGTACCCCAAACGTCTTCATATAGCTCTCCTTGGTTTTTGCAATCTTTTCAGGTGTCTTGGAGGAGCTTAATTTGGAACGCAAATAGTATTTTACATCCTCTATTTCATCTGGAACCGACTGTACTTGCGGCATTCCGTCAAGATATTGAGTCGTTGGGGCCCCATGGTGATGAAGCAAGGCAATATCCAAATCCTTTCGTTTCAGTTCGGGCATCAATTTAAAACGGATATGCTTTTCATCCTGAAAGTTGATGTATTCCAGATAGCTTTTCTGACCGCTCAAATAGTCGAACTGCTGCGAAATGGCCAGCTTTTCATCCATCCAACTGCGGGGGCACTCTGAGTTGTAGCCATGACCGGTGAAATACATGACCTGGCTGACCTTCTTCTGATTGTTCTTGTACTCCACAACCTTTTTCAAATAGGCTTTTAGCTTTTCATATTTGTCCTTCCCTTCGGGTGGTTTGATGCGTGCACTGTAAATATCAGGGGAGAGCACCTGTGGAGAGGCAGCGTTCAGGCTGTAATAATGAAACAAATGACGGGCCGTATCCTGTTTGATGTAGGTAAACTGCAAATCAAAGTCGTCGTAAAACCGGTCGGAAGGGATGGAAGAGCGGTTCCATGGGTACTTCTCCTGATCCATCTTAAATGCGGATGAGAGATGCTGGGCATCGCGCAGCATGGGAACAGGGATATCCCCTACCAAGACGGCCCCCTCAATCGGACTCACATTTGAATGGTACAATGCCATCAGTTTTTCTTTGATTGCATCGGGTGTTTTCCACGAATCAACCAGAATATACGTTTTCAGACCTTGTGCCTCGACTGCTTTGGCATAGGCTTCAATTTCAGGTTTGGCAGCATCGAAACTCTTCTGGTCCACCACAATGGCAAAGCCTGAATCAAACTTTGCCGGCTTTGCTGAAAGCAATAGCATCGACAAGCAGAACAATACAACTAATTTAATCTTCATCATTATAAAAATTTGTTTTCCGCATCCGCGTAATGAATTGCCTTTGAAATTGACGCGATTTCAGCGGTTTCCAGGTTTCCTCCCGGAAGAAATATGATAAATTCTCTCAAAAAAATGGCTTAAAATACGAACCCAAGCCTGGTGCATATCATATTAAAATTTTGACTCCCACCGATTTGATTCACTTGATCGTAGCTAAGACTCAGGTACACCTGATCCAAATTTTTAATATTCAGAAAATTGCCTCCAATCTTCACCTCGCCACCCGCCTTCATTACACTTGAAGCATAGTAATCAAACTCTTGCTGGTAAATATCTTTTCGTTGCTTCTTCGTGATTTCCGGCAATGTGGAAAGCTGAAGATCGTTCGACAGATTCGAAGTGTATCCCGAATTTAGGGAGATAGCCAGATGGCATTTCCTAAAATACAGATTCTTTTGAAGGGAGAAGTTTCCGGTGACATTTGAATATCCGGAACTGAATATTTCAGGAATATAGAAATATTGTTCGCTGTTACTGATAAAGTTAACACCTGCCGTAACATCCCAACCGATCCTATCCTGATCTTTTAGCTTCAGATAATTGTATGATACAGTACCGCTGATTGTCTGCCTGTTAAATTTCAGATTTTCACCGACAGTCACATACTTTGGCACATTCCAGGTTCCCTCGTAAACGATGTTTTGCAAAAACTCATTCCCGTCGCCGTTAAAAAAGGTGAAGCTCCCTTTAAACAGATGGGAAGATAATCCTTTGCGAATATTGATCTGCTCATTTAGCTGCACATTGTATGTTCGCCACTCACCACCATCCAGTTTTCGGATAACTGAATTTCCATCATCGATGCTTTCCAGATCATAACTGAACCTAAGTTCAGTCAGCGTTGGCAATCGTTTCAATTTCTTCTCAAACTGTACTCCCCCCAAGAATTCATGCGCGATAAGAAGGCGATAAAAATCTTGTCCAATATCCCTGGTATAAAAGCCGAATCCTTTGAAGGTAAAGTAGCTAGGCGAGAAATTGCTTCGGAATACATCATACTCAATCTCTTCCTTTAGGTTTCTATATCCGATATCAATTCCCAATTTATACTTTGAGGTAGAAATTATCAATGCTGGATTGAATTTAAACCTCATGTAGGTGTTCTTTGGACGAGGGTCCTTTTGTTTGGCAGCGACGCCAACATAATAATCGACTCCGGCGCCGAGCGAAATACGGTCATTCCATTTGTATCCTACTCCGCCAAGCAAATTGTAATTTTCCCCGTGATAGTTGGTTCCGGAGACTGAATCTGCCAGAATATAGGGGTTCCCATTGTAGGGATCGTAGGTTCCATTCCATTGTCCGCCCATTTCATCCACCGAATGGTAGGCAAATTTTCCATACAGATATATCCGCTTTTTTTGAAACTGGAAGCTCTCGGTAGAAAAGGAGTAATTGTTGATCTTGTTACCTTCCCTGACGCGGTGGAAATCACCATCTCTTTTGTCAAATCCAGCTTCGAAATTCACACTATTTGTTGGCTGATTATAAACCAATCCCGCAATATTTCCGGTCTCCAGCCAGCTATTCTCTGACTTTACCAACCTGAAAGTGTTGAATGACTTCACATGCAGGGTATCGCCGGCAAAGCCCTGGTAACAAGCTGCCAACAACAGAATGAAGAGGATCTTTCTTTTCAAGTTAATTCGCATCAGAGAATGGTATTGAACAACTGTCCATGCCTTTGACATGGACAGTCTTATTTAACTTCGCTAATTTTCAACGGCCGTTGGATTCACCCAAGGGGTTGGTACCAGATCGTGCAGAAAATCTACTGTAGAGTTATTGGTGTCTTTGTATATGACCCTGCCCTCAACGATCAGCTTCGCTTTTCTCCTGATTGATTTGGAAGAGTAAGATCCGGCATCAAGGTAAGTATAGCCGGCATCCAAAGTAGTCGGCAACCGTTTGTAACGTTTTGTTTCATCAGCATTGACAATCTCAACTGCATCAATCACATAACTTTTTGGAATCATCAGGTATTTTGTAGCACTGGTACTCCCCGGTTTCGTCATAAAATTGGCTGGATCAGCGACAAATTGATCCCAGGCAACCGGCAACCTGTAAATGATTACTGCGGCACCGTTTACTGCATGTATCCAGTCGAATACCGTAGAGATAGTTGTGTACATCAAAGTAAGGTTTGGCACTCCTGGCGAATCAGTATCTTTCCCCGAAAGTGCAAAATAAGTTTCCCAGTCAGCCTTGGCAAGGTTTACAGGAGAAAGTGAATTCCCGTTGGGATCGGTCTTGTGATCGATACCATCCTGGGCTATCACAATACTTTTACCTGGCAGAACCGGGTGTTCCTTCCCTGTTCCCGGGATAATCCATGACTGAAAGGTGCATGGCAATTTGTCCATGATGGTGCCATCCGCATTAACCCATACATTCGGATTAACAGCTGTTTGTTCCAGAACAGAAATGCATAGGCCGTCCGCATACAACGTCTCATTCGAGTTGTTGTAGATTTCGTGAAACTGATCGGAGTAATAAGTTTTGGCATCAGCTGTTTTGGAGCCGGCAAAATAGATCTCCTTAAAAATAAACCCACCTGTGTTTTTCGACAAAACCAGCTGCATGGGAATATTGGAATCCTTGTTCAAAAGAACATTGGTCAAGATCCCGTTAAAAACATACTCATCGGTGCCAACTTTTACCGTAAAACTGCAACTACCGTTATAAGTTCCTTCTGTCAGGATGGAAGAGATGATTCCAGTCCCGCCGGTAGTTAAAACAATGGTCTCCCGCCCGGTTTCGGAGCTGATGAGTTTTACCTCAGTCCCATCCGGCACACCTGCCAGATTGAACCCCGATGGAAAGGTGAGAGTTAAAGTCATGGTGTAGGTTGGGGTTACATTCTTTTTGCAACTGAATGCAAGGAATCCCATCAAAAAAATTGAGATGATTACCAGCTTTTTCATAGACAAATAATTAATATTAAATACATTATAATGCAAATTTGAATTCCGCTCCAAAATAGGCTGTTTCGTTTCTTCGATCGTAATAATCATTATTTGGATTTTTGAACAAAGGCCTGTAATTGAAAAGATTGTTGACAAAAAATGACAATTTGGCCCTTTGCCCGATCTCCTTGGTCAGTTTGAGATTGATTTGAAGGGTCATCGGGAAACTAATCATGTTGTAGTAGTTGCCCTTGTCCGAATCTACCATAAAAGAATAAGGGGAATCATAAGTCATGTTATTCTGCCAGGGATGATAGACCATCCCTTTGTCGTAATATCCAATAGGATCGATATACACCTTGTCAACTCCCTCTGTCGCACCGTAGTTCTTTTGGTTGTTGGCTCCTTTGGAGAAATAGACCGCTTGACCACTATCATCGGCCCAGTAATACTTTGCTTTGTCAAACCAAATCACTTGTGCGCTGACCGAAGTAACCATCTTTAATTGAGGAATATGCGTGATGACCTGGAAGTTGGAATTTAGTCTTTGTATGACATCACCTTTGCCTCCGGGGTAAACCGGTAAGTAAGGAAAGCGCTGACCCTGGTAACTAATCCCAATTCTGGCACTAGAGGGAATCACCTGGGATATTCTTTTGATGTGGTAAAAGGCTCCGTCAACCAAGAAGGAGGATCTCAGAGATTTAACATTTCCAAAGTTAAAAATATACTCTAAGCCTTGTTTATCAATATTGTATGAATTTATTGGCTTATTAAACCTGGCGAATTCCTTTGCATTGGTATAAGGCAATTTCAACGTTTGCCCATTTTCTTTGTAATAGATCTCACCATTTGTAAAGGTTGGGTTTTTCCCCGCTCCATCCAATGGATTCCACAATTTGTAATCCATCACATAATATTGGGTCTCCCAGTTAAATCCATTCTCAATCTTCTCTTTGAAACCTGTCAGAAGTACTTTCACCCCAAACAGATCAAAATCGACACCAGCTTCCAGCTTGGTGTTGGTGATAGGCTTCAGATCCGGATTGGTAACTCCTTCAACAACGCTTGTCGCAATCACTAACAGATCGGGATAGTAATTAAATGCTATTTCATCATTGTAGGCCTTATTGGGATAGAGGTAGATCATGGATGGGGATTTGGAAGTTAGCCCGTATCCAAACCGCAATGACAGATTGCGAATCATCCGGCCATTTTTATTTTGAAAAATATCATAAGTCATGTTCAGCCTTGGTTCCAGCGACTTAAAGCCTTTGGTCGAAAATAGTCCGGTTGGAAGCATGTTGTTGTACCTCAATCCGGCCTGTGTTTTTAACCGGGTTGAGCCGATGCTAAAATTTACTTTTTCTTCGAGAAACAAGGCCAGATTTTTGTTGGCCGGTATGTCTTTGAATGATCTGGGCCTGGTCGTGGCTTCACTGCCTGCACCAGGAGGACGGGTAACATCATAAATACTGCCTGCGCCATTGTTCCCGGTTGTTCGCCATTCGGCCCCATACATCAGGTTACTGTAAACTTTCCCGTATTTCCCTGTTACTGTTCCCTTTACAGTCGCGAAATAGCTGTATGGTTTCCCTTCAATGTTAAGTTTGCTGTCGTAACTGGAAGGTAACAAAGTGCCGACCGATTCACCCGAAACAGTGGCTGTTGGAAGCGGAGTGGCTCCACTACTACTGATAACCTTGTATTCGTAATAATCCTCATTTTTAAAGTCACCGGCTAAGTTGTAGGTGATATTTGTGAGCCAGGGTTTCTTCACCAGCCAGGTTCCGAATAGTTTGAAACCAAAACTCTTCTCTTTCGACTGATAGATCTCGCGCAGCAACATATCCGGATCGTTTTTTTCGTTGTCAAAAGTGCTGAAATAAGATATTTTAGCGTTAACACTCAATGGATTGGTCTTTTTAAACCAGGTATTCGAATACCCCAGTTGCCCAGTCAACCGGTTGTAGCTTTTGGTGGGCATCCTAAGATCGTCGAATGCATTGGTGTAATCGACGTCCACATTCAAAGCTCCTTTGTTTTCACCAGGCAGCATAAAACCCTTTGAAAATGCAGCTTGTTTGATCTTGGGATCGGCTTTCAGCTTCACATTTAATTTGGTCTTACCTGCCTTGGTCCGCACCAAAACAGCTCCAGTGGTCAGCTCCCCGTATTCAACAGATGGAATTCCACGGATCACTTCAACCGATTCAATGTTATCGGTCGCAATTTGCCTTAAGTCGACCCCCTGTCCCGCGGTTGAATAACCCTGTGCTGTTCCTCCACCGGCTGTATTGAGCGTCTGCATATTCGCATCATTGTTCACCGGAGTGCCATCCACTATTATGGCGGTCCCCATGGCGCTGTTGCTGTCGGGATTCCGAAGGGGATCATTGATATCCCTAATGGCAATCTGATTGGATCTGGCCAGATTCGGATTGAGCGTTACCTGCCCGGGTACCAGTTGCATTACTTCCGCCAGACTGTTGGGCTGAACGTGATCCAATGCCGTGGTTTCAATTTTAGAAGAGGAACTCATGCTGGTATTCTCCCTGGCAACAATCACAACCTCTTTCAAACCCAACGACATTTGGTTGAGCATCAGTTTGTAACCGGGAATATCCCTCGTAACTGAAATAGGCACTTCATAAGGTTCAAATCCCAGGCAAGTAGCTTGCAATGTGTAATTCCCCTGCGGAATTTTCTCAAAATTGAATTCTCCCTCCGCATTCGAGGCAGTCCAGGAGTTGAGCTCCTTGATCTGAATGGTTACCATTTCAATCTTTGTGCCGCTTTGTTTGTCTGTTACCTTACCGGAGATCCGGTAACGTATTTGGGCCATTGCAACAAACGGCAACAACAGGCAAACCAGCATAAAATATTTTTTTAGCAACCCAGACATAACTAACCTAATTTGGTTCAAAATAATTATTGAATCCCCTCCGTTGTTTCGAATTTGAAGACATTCAACATCTTGCCTTTACTCTTGTCTCTATTGTTATAAATCAGCGTATCAGCGTTCAGTGTTTGAAGAACAGTCTTTTCGATGGTCAGAGAATCCACATAAGATATGGCAACTAACTCCGCATTCTTTTCGTTCAACAAGGTACGAAATTCGATGATTCCTCTGTTATTCGACAGGTGACTAACCAGATAGTTCAATTTCGCCCTGTTCTCCTTGTTTTTCCCCATCGGAAACTTGAGCGTTTTTACTGCTGAGGAGTCATATTTTGTATAACCATTGAACTGAACAACATAGGGCCGGAACAGAATATTGGAATATTCATCCTTTGAAATATTCTTGAAAACCGGTGTTTTGTTGACTTTATATCCCAGCTCAACGGTCTTTTCCTGTTCAGCCACCATGAATGATAATGTTTTCGATTCCAAAACCGAGATCAGTTCACTTTCAGAAATTTCATAATCCCCGGGCAAATAGATCTTAACCAGTACCGGACAAGCATACTCGGTAACCAAACCGACAGCGGCAGTTCTGTCGGTCAAAAGACGTGTCAGGTAACTGAAATCGAATGGATCGAAGAAATTATCCAGATAAACGGTCACCTCTTTCACCTCTTCATCTCCCTGTTTAAGTGGCCTTAAGATCGCTTTGGATGGAGTGAATAACATCTCCTGAATCTTGGCAGTGGTAAGCTTTTGAGGATCAAAATAGATCTTGACCTTGTGAGTCTTGACGTAAGTAGCGACTCCCAAAACACCGTTTACCGGTCTCATTTTAGCCGCAAAAGCCATAGAACTGCCATAGCATTTGATATTTTTCAATCCTGATTGGGTGAAAATCTCAGCCTTGGCCATCACCTCTTTCCCGTACCAATGCTGGTCGATGGTAGGCAATTCCCATAATGATCCGATAAATATTCCGGCAATAACCAGCACGATTGTGGCAATGGCAGGTATCCAGCGATAGCTTGTCCTATTATTGATCTGGAGAGTATCTTTAACGGGGCACACCGAAATACACTCCACACAAAGGTTACAATCTGCTTCCCTGACAACCTTCAAACTTGCCACATCAATTGCCTGAGGACATTTAAGCGAACAGAGCTGGCAGTCAATACAGCTAATTTCGTTCCTGGTAATTTTAAGCAGCGGAAAAGTTTTGGTCGCGAAACCGGTCAGTTCGATGGCATAACCACCGATACAGGCAATCGCCAAAGGCCAGCCATAATGGATGTTCAGGCCAAGTTTGAGCAACAGGATGTAGCCTACCAACACGATGAGGAAGAACCCTGTGTATTTAAAAATGTTGGAAATGGCTCCCAGCGGGCAGATATATTTGCACCAAAACAGACGGATAAAAACCGATCCCAAAATAACGAGAACGATGGCAATAGAGGCATAGAGCACAACGACATCGATGCTAAAACCTGTGGTTACTGCATAATAGGGATCAAATTTTTTACAAAACAGCTCGTTCGACTTAAAAGTAAAAAAGACCGTAATAAAAAGCAGCATGTATTTCAGTGAACGCAACGCCTTATCGGCAACTCCTTTGATGGTGATGTTGACATTCAGTTTGTCGCCCAGTTTAAACAACCACTCACTGATAGTCCCGACAGGGCAGATGTAAGCGCAAAACAGTTTGCTAAAAATAAAAACTGCCACCATCAGGATGATACCCATCGCTATTTGAGCGCTTGTCATGGTACATGACAACGCCTGGTTGAGCAGATAACTACCCAGCGCCTGTATTCCGCCAAAGGGACAATAGGCTTCGAAATCCGGAACAAAATTGGCGTTGAACTTAGGGATGAGCGCAATCACAATTATTGCGAGTATGACCCCCCATTGGATTAATGGACGAGGCCAGTTGGTTGATTTAGGTTTTTTGCTCATAAAATGATTTTCAAAAAATATTACACAGAGAATAATTGTCTATTAATCAAAAATATATGGATCATAGAAATTTCTGCAATTAGGCGTTTTCTTGGAGAAACCCTGGAGTTACACAACGTGTCCCGATACTTCGGGAGAGTTGGAAAATCGCAAGCGATTTTTCTCTCTGTGTAACTCGTTGTTTCATCTAATGTATTTTAACTAAAGCGTGAATTTCAAAACCATATTTAGCTTAATTATGGAGGAATAAAAACTCTGTGTAAGAAATTTAAACAGCTTCTTAGTTATACCATAATCAGAAACTGTTAATGTTATCCTGATCGCCTAAATGATGACTTGCGCGGTATTCTATCAAGGCTTTTTCTTTTTTATCCTTTTTCGACAGGAAAATTTGTTTATCTGCACGACTCCCAAGCATCACTCCGAGGAAGATACCCACAGCCACTACGGCAGCCAACTGCAAATATTTACTCAGGTCGATCGAAGCCCTGCCCTGCGGAACTTCCATCCTGCTGATACCCTTCATCACATTCTCAGTCAAACCCATTGGAATGTCAACATCTTCATCCAAAATGGAGATGGTTTCACTGATCTTTCCGAACAACTCAGAACAAGAATTGCACTCCTTCAGATGATGGATAAATTCGTCCCCGTCAATTTCGGAATGAAGGTATTTGTAGGATTGTTTGCAGTTCATAATTATTAAGACGCATCAGGGTTAGAAATCTTGCGGACAATTCAATTATTTTCTGATTTTTTACTTTTTGATCAGCCGATCACGCCGGGCACAATTAATTTTATTGCATATCTTGCATTGATCACCGGCATCCAGCATCTCTTTCAAAAGCTCATCGAGCATGAGTTTCTGCTCCTCTGTACAGACACTTTTGACATTCTTAAAATGCCGCACTGTTTGCTTCTTAAGTGCAGCATCCAATTGTCCGATCCGGTTCGACAACGAGTCCATTTTCTCCTCCGAAGGCGTTTCGGAGGCAAGTTCATCAACCAGTTGGAAATTCAAGTCGCATTTTTTATCTAGAAAAACCTGGTATAGGCGGAATACATCGTTGTTCAATGCCGATACTTTCTTGTATTGATCGGGGGTTAATTTCAACTCCGTTTGCAAAAACTGATCAGAGCTGAACTTGGTATCATGGACGCTACTGTCTTGCCGATTCATAAGCAAAAAAGTAACAAAAGCCGACAGGTTGATGATCAATAAAAAAATATTCAGCCATCTGAATATTTGCTGATACTTAGTCATGTCCTATTGTTTTAAATGTTTTGTAAAGTGTGCATGGCAAAATTTTCGAAGTGAAAACATCGCCCGGTAGATAAGCGATTCAACAGCAGCCTGCGAGAGGTTCAATTTGAGGCATATTTCGTAGTGCGAAAAATCCTCGAATTTATGCATCAGCAGAACTTTCTTTTGCATTTCCGGCAATCGGTCTATGGCGGAGAAGAGCATGACCCTTGCTTCATCCTGTTCCATTTTCCAATCCTGGGTCTCTTTTTCAGCATAGTTAATGTGCGACAGAACCATCTGTAAAGGTGATTTTTTTGCCTCTTCAGGATTGGCTTTCGCCGGATTCTTCTTTCTAAGAAAACTGATGGATTTGTTGAAGGCAATTTTGAAAAGCCAACCGGAAAGATCCTCCTGGTTACGAAGTTGATAGGCAGAACCGTATACTTTCAGAAAAACTTCCTGAAATAGATCTTCAGCATCGCTTTTGTTTCGGACAATACGAAAGATAGTCGCATAGACCATCTTCTTGTGCTTTTCTACTAAAATACTAAATGCCTGATCGTTATGAGCCAATATTTTTTCAATCAGCTGACTGTCGTTCACTTAATAATAACTTGTGTTTCGGGATATTTGGTCTCTATATGTTTGATTGCCTCCGCTCTTGTCTGAAACAGGTCTCCCTCCAGCTCGTCCCATGTTTCACCCTTTTTCATGCCTACTTTGGTACATCCTTCAATGGGAGCCAGCACCAAGTCTTCCATCGCTTTCATTTTGATTTTGTCGGGCTGGATCGATATCACCTTAGCTTCAATCGCCTCTACTTTCTTTGGGAGACCATCCTTATCGATAAGCATGATAATACCATAGCAAGTCATCCCCTCTTTTATCCAGGCGCCAACCTTTTTTTGCAAATTACCAGTAACTACTGGCTTTTCCTCCGAGTATTTGTACTCATTAATTTGTTTGGATTTGTTGCCCGAACCACAGCTAAGGATTGACACAGAAATAACAACAACCAAAATAATAGACATTAATTTTTTCATTATCAGTATTTTTAAGCATTTTCTTCCTGCGAGAAAGATCAGTTATCAATCACTAATGAAATAGGTTAATTTCAAATAATTCACACCTATATCATAAACTATGACGCAAAATGGAGGAAAAACCAGCGGTGATGGTTTACATTCGTCAGGAAACTTTAAACAATACACCAACCTAACGACTAAATCTCACCAAATCTAATTCCCTAAAGATAAGAATCTGATCTGTTTATTCAATTATTCATCGAATATATTCTTAAATCCACAAGAAATGGCTGATAAGACATGTTTGAAATTTTAAATCTTAACCTTCAAATATTCAGTAATTTGCTTGTACATTTCAAATTTAATTTTTAGATTTGGGTTAATTATCTTACAGATTTTGCCGAAATATCATTATCAACTTTAATCTAAATTACCATGAAGAAAATCCTGTTGTCTCTGATGTTTGTAGCATTATTTATTTCTACTGGTTTCTCCCAGGCGAAAAATGTACCTGCCGTTGTTTTGATTGGAATTGGCGCAAAGAACCCAACCTTTGATGAAGCCATGTTTAAAAATTTCAAATTCTTCTACACTCCTGGATTGATAAGCCAGGTTAGTACCGATGGAAAAGCCGACTCAAAAGCTGTGAAGGGTGCCCTTTCTGCTTTCGGTGGAAAAACTGCGAAAGCCATTTACAAAGGGGAACCAAAGCTACTCGAAGAGATGTGGGACAAAAAAGAGATGAGGTACCACGCCTTGCTGTATGATAAGAATGGTGTTGCGTGCTGGGAAGGTTATCTTGATCCGAACAAAGATGTTACAGATGTGAAAGGTTTTGACGATGCCTCCCTCAAAGACGCCCTGAAAGATTTTGTTGGGAAAGAGAAAGTTGTTGACAAAGAGGCGACCGGTGAGATTGAAATAATTGATGCAGGTTCTCTGCGCCGTGGCAAGTATTACAACTACCCGCTCGCAGAACGAAAAATGCCCGCTTTCAATGTTACAGATCTTGCCGGGGCAGAGGTTGCTGTAAAAAGTATAACAGAGACCGGAGCGCCTGTATTGGTTATCTTTTTTGAAATTCCATTTGATATAGACTTGAAGGCAGCCAAGGAAAGCAGTAAGCCAAGCTTTAGCCAGATGTTGCAAAGTGGAGGAGGAAAAGTCACACAGGGAATCGAAAAAATACACAACCAGCTTTTCGGCAAATAACTGAAACATTTATTTCAGGCTGACGCCGACCTTACTGAACCGTTCTAAAAGCAGCACAGGGGAGAATGTTAATCCCCGTCCGGGGAAGTTATCTCCAACATTCCCCTTTCAGGAAGCTTGTTGCCAGGCAAGGGTTTCAACACTATTCCAGTATCAACTGACGGGGTGACTAAGAGTGACCCCGTCAGCTAATAAATTTACCCATAGGAAAGTTAACAAATTTTCTAAATTCAATAATTATATTGAATAATTGAATTAGCTTTGTCTCCTGATAAAGTTGTTTAAACAATCAGAAAACGATGAAAGTAAAAATCCTTACACTCCTATTTCTTTTCACGGCGGTTCTCGCTTCTGCCTCCATTGTATCTTCCACACAAGGTGGCAACGATCCTTGGAGCTCCCAACAATTGTTGAGCCCATCAGATCTGGCCAAAACAATCGGCTCGCCCAAAGCTACCCAACCTGTCATATTCAGCGTCGGAATGGAGCCAATTATCAAAGGTTCTGTTGATATCGGCCCAACGATGATGAGTGAAAACCTCGACAAACTGAAGCAACGTCTGGCCAAAATGCCAAAGAACACTGGCATTGTTGTCTATTGCGGCTGTTGTCCTTTTGCCAACTGTCCAAACATCAGACCCGCTATGCAATTGCTCAGAGAGATGAAATTTACCAATTACAAACTCCTGAATATTCCACAGAACATCAAAGTTGATTGGATCGACAAGGGTTATCCCATGAGCGAATAATTAATTTTATCCTTTTGAGATGAAAAGATATCTGTTCTTTGCTGCCCTCCTACTGGGCAATGCTTTTGCTTCAATTGCTCAGAATGTCGGAACAGACCCAGGGAATAGAGCTCCTGAGATAAGCCTCCCTACACCTGCCGGAGATATATCGGAGCTCTCATCCCTGAAAGGTAAACTAGTGTTGGTAGATTTTTGGGGAACCTGGTGTTCTCCATGTATGGAAGAACAGCATGATCTTTTGCGACTATACAAAAAATTCAAGAAAGTTCGGTTTACCAACGGAGGGGGATTCGAAATCTATGGAGTTTCTCTTGATGCCAAAAAAACCAGTTGGGTGAGTGCAATTGCTACCTTGCAAATTAACTGGATCCAGGTTAGTGATCTGAAATACTGGAGATCGCCGGTTGCCAAAACCTACAAGATTGATGCCCTGCCCTTTAATCTGCTTATCGATGGTAAAGGCATAGTCCTGGCAAAGAATCTTCATGGAACGGATCTTGAAAAGGCCATATCACAACAGATTATTAAATAGACAGGAGGATGGAAGCAAAGGAATTTCAAGAGGAGATATTCAGTGGTCTTGCCAAACTTCTTAAGGCCATTTCTAATCCCTTCCGGCTTCGAATTATCGAGATGTTGTCGCAGGGAGAGATGCCTGTTGAAGAGATTGCCAGGGGGACAGGAATGAGTATCGCAAACGCCTCCCAACATCTGCAAGTATTGAAAAACAGCAATATCGTCAGGCATCGCAAGGATGGTCATTACGTCTGCTATACCCTGGCCAGTGACGAATTTCTTACGATGTACCGGCAAATTACCCGGTACGCGGTGAATGAAATCGCGGAACTTGAAAAGATGATTAACAGGCAGCGGGATGGTTTAAATACACGTAATGCTGTAAGTTTCGATGAACTTGAACAAATGGCGGGATCAGAAAATGTTTTACTGCTAGATCTGCGCTCCTCCAATGAATTTGAATTCGGGCATATCAAAGGAGCAATTTCAATTCCAATGCAGGAATTGATGACCAATCTTAAAACCCTGAACAAAGAAAAGGAGATCATCGCATATTGCCGGGGCCCTTTCTGCCTGCTTGCCGATGAAGCGGTAAATATCCTTCGCGAGAGCGGGTACCGAGCCCGAAGACTGGAGGAGGGTTATCCTGAGTGGAAAGTAATTCAGCCAATCTGACGGGGTGACTCAGAGTCACCCCGTCAGTTGTGTTTAAATAATGCACGTTTCTACTTGGAATTCAGCCAAATAATTGCTATATTTGAATGAATCATCAAGCCTGCGAGATATGAAACACTCTTCTGTTGAAACCCCTTTGAC
Source organism: Prolixibacter sp. (assembly GCA_037440345.1). Lineage (GTDB taxonomy): Bacteria > Bacteroidota > Bacteroidia > Bacteroidales > Prolixibacteraceae > CAINVV01. Next base: position 3,182 of record JBBIUJ010000055.1, on the reverse strand, counting down.
TCCTGAAGATCGTAAATTGACTGAAATGATGCAGCAAGCCGACGATTTTTTCAAAATAGAGATTTTGAGACCGGCAAAAACCTACTATGAAAGGGCACTGGCTCTGGATCCCAAAAACAGCAAAGCGATGCATCGGATCACCGAATGCAACCGGATGCTGGCCTTCGAAATGAAAGTAATCTGGATCCTTGTGGCATTGGCAGCGGTTCTGGTGGGGGTATACCTATTGTTCAGAAACTGAAATCGTCAAAGCAAAAATAGTATTCTGAACTGCACCCTCGATTTATTAGCCCCGAGAGTTGTTCTCGTTGTGCATTAACATGGAAACTAAAGGCCGACTATTCTAATCGGTCACTTAAAAACAGCACTCACCTTATCCAACCTGTCCATGTCCCCTTCAGATAGCTTGAAGGTCATCGCTCCCGTGTTTTCTTTTACATGAATCTCTTTGGTGGCACCCGGAATGGCTACCACCGTATTTCCATGAAAATGAATCAGCCAGTTGAGGGCGATTTGTGCCGGGGTGACATTGTATTTGACTGCCAGCTCTTTTACTAGATTCACTACCGGAAGGCTCTTTGCCAGTCCTGAGGGTTTGAATTGTGAACTGTATTTTCTGAATCCTATATTTTTGAGCAGTTCGGGATTTTCGTGGAACTTTCCCGTCACCACCCCCTGGGCCAGCGGGGAGTATGCAATGATCGAAATTCCCAGTTTCTTGGCCACCTTCATCACTCCGTTCGATTCGATGCGTCTGTCGAGCAGGCTGTATGGTACCTGGTTGGATGCCAGCGGAATTCTCCGCATATTAAGGGTTTCCCAACTGTTCTCCATCTGCTTTGCAGAGAAGTTGCTCACCCCGATGCATTTGATCAGCTTTCTGTCGTATAGATCGGCCATGCCACTCACTTCGGTTTTTTCGTTGGAGAACCCCCAGGGCTGGTGTACCTGGTATAGGTCTATCGGAAAGGGGGATAGCGCCTTGATGCGTTCATCGATGGTTTTTGGAATATTGGAGGCAAAACGGAACATAGGCCACCATTTTGAAGCGATGAAAACCGTTCCCGGTCTCTTTCCTGCAGCCAGCAACGCCTTTGCCAGGGCCTTTTCGGAAGCTCCGTTCCCATAGATTTCGGCAGTATCGAACCAGTTGATCCCCCCTTCGAGGGAGAGGGATACCACCTTCCCGATCAGATCATCCTCCAGCGTAGGCCAGAATTTTCCGGCCAGGTTTTTCTGTTTGCTGAACTGCCAGCAACCCAGTCCTATGGGTGTAACCATCTTTCCAGTGCTTCCGAGGGAGCGTAATGCTATTTTGTTTTCCATATCTGTTTCAAATTTGAGATGTTTCAGACAAATTTAATTTGTTTTTTCAACTACTAACATCTAGCAAAGAGCTTGATTAGGTAGTTCAGGTTATCCTATAGTTTCGGGCAGATGAAATGGGAAATCAAAAAAGCCAGACGCGGTATAAAAAATGAAGACAAAAAAGAAGGCGAATCCACTCCCGGCTCCGGAGGCAGGGCAGTTGACAAAATTACCACGTAAATAAAATGGGGATTTACCCGTACCACTTCCTTTCCCTCTTCAGATTCCCCAACACATCAATAGCGGTATTCACATTGCTGACTACCTGAAAATCGAACATCCCCACGCAAATGAAGTCGGCTCCATTGTTGTAAGCCCATTTGAACCCGTCTTTGGGTTCGATGGCTCCGGCTGCCAGGATTTTAAAACCCATTACCGGCACAGTAGCCTTGCTGACAAAATCGACAGTCCGCTCCGGGAAGAGGCAGAACATGTTGTTGTGGAAACGGTTATGATCGAGGTACTCCTTTCCGTCGACTTCGAACGGGAAACGGAACTCCCTCGGATGGGCCGACCAGTACTGATCGTGGTGCATGGTTTTCATGTAATAATCTGGGATGATACCCTGGTCGCGGCAGGCAATCAGCGACTCCACCGAATGGGCGGCAAGTCCTGCCGTATAGCCCTGCTGGCGTATGTGTCCGAGCATTTTGTCTATCACCTCCGGTTTATTGTCCCTAACCAGCCAATCGCACCAGTTGCCTTGAACCTGTAGGATGTCAACACCAAAATCGATCGCTTTGTCGATGAATTCATAATACAATTTGGGATCTGTATTGGGACCTATTTTCGCAAGTTCCTTGTTATTCAATTGTGGATGCACCTGCGAAATCACCTTGATTTTGCTGCCGGTTATTTTTTTGTACTTCGCCAACAAAGGATTGGAGGCAAAGCCGATGTTGATGGTGTTGATGCCCGCCTGTTCAGCCAGGATAAGCGTTTCGTACACTTTTTGTTCGGTATTGTAGGCCTTGAAAAGCGAAGAGACGTAGATCAGGTCGCGTGAGTGGGCCCAGCCGCCAATCAGGTTTCCACCGGCGATCAGTCTGCTGATCTCGTGCTTTCCGATCTTCCCTTTTGGCAGCTCCCCTTTGAGTTCGTAGAGCGCGGTCCGCTTCACTTGAATGGTGGCACCTGTCATCACATCGGCTCCGTAGGAGCGAAGGTGGTGGGTTGCTCCCAGTCCCACGACCCCCAGCACCGGCAAAGTTGCCAGGTTCTTCAGCGCCTCCCTGCGCGACCGAACACTTTCAGACCCTGTGGATGGAGTGCTCCTCCTGCTGCGCCACAAGCGAACCTGATCCTCCAGGCTGAAGCCCTTCTCCTTGTATACAAAGAGGAAAAGTAGCGCGGCAGCCTCAATAAACAGTTTGTCGACAATATAGAGATGCGCATCCCCGCTCGTTAACAGATTCCCGTATGGGGGATAGGCAAAATAGTACAAAGTCAGCAACAATGCTCCCGCAAGAGAAGCCGCGCGACTAAAAAATCCAATGAAGAGCGCCAAACCGATCAAAATCAAACCGTAGACATTGAGAATATCCGTAATATGCAGGATAAGCGGAGAGGAGGCCAGCCAATGGTAAAAAGGGGAGAAGAAGCCTGATGTATTCTGCAGATAGCCGGAGGAGCTCCAGTTTGGGATCAATATTTTGCTCCATCCTTCGAACAAAAAGTGCCAGCCAATGGCAACACGCACAATCGTGATAAGAAACCGTTCATTCACTATTTTCATTTGTTTATATTTAGTTTTTTAGCGGTCAAATGGAATCGAAGATCAGCGAAGCTAATACCCACATAATCATTTTCGGTTG
>JBBIUJ010000054.1:0-17990 GCA_037440345.1 Prolixibacter sp. | reverse complement strand
GGTCACCGATTGCCAGAGCGAGATCGCCCTCGATCAGGTGCAGACTGGCATCGGTCCAATGCTCCGCATTGCACTCGGCGACAGCCCGCGCCTCGGCGTGCGCAACATTACGGCGGCCGAGCGTCAGCAGGATCGGCGCGGCCATGTTGAGCGGGATCAGGCCCAGCAGGTCGAGAGTCTGCGCAAGATGTTCCTGGCGATGGTCAGCGACATACGCGTGGTGCTGATCAAACTGGCCGAACGCACCCAGACCATGCGTCGCCTGTCCGGGGCCAGCCAGGGTGGGGCGAGCCAGAGCCGCACCGTCCAGGTGTGGGGCGTGCGGCACGGCGACCGGGAATTCAACATCGTCAACAACATGGCCGGTGAGTCGGCCATCGCCTTCAGCGCCGGGGGGCAGTACCTGGTTGTCAGCAATGCCAACACCTGGCCGGATAACAACAGAAGGCTGAGCAGCAGTTGGGAAGCCGATTTCATGAAGTATATCAGTGAGGGCGGTGGCGCGCTCTTTTTTCATGCAGGCGCCTCCTCGTTCTACGGTTGGGATGACTACCGTAAGATTGGTATTGGCAGATGGGGCAAAGAGACCTTTCACAATGCACCAATCGTTGCCGGTTTGTACGGATTGGATCAGAAACATCCAATTACCAAAGGATTGAAAGGATTTCAAATCATGGATGAGATTTGGGAAAAGACAGAACTGTTTGCAGGTGCGAAAGCGATTGGTTCCCTTAAAGCCATCAATGCCAAAGACGGACATCCGATTGATGAGCCTGCGATTTGGGTGAACCAGACCGGTAAAGGAAGGAGTTTTTTCACCATCCTTGGACACGATGAGCGGGCGTTGCTCAATTCAGGGATGCGTACACTTTTGGTCCGTGCGGCCCAATGGTGCGCCGGTAAAGCGGTGACATTCAAACCTCCGGTGGAGATGAGTTTGAACCAAAAGACCGGCAAACCGCTTTACAACTGGATGGAATCAGATACTACCTTTACGTTGCTCAACCACAAAGAGATCGTATGGCAATTCAACTACAAGGATCGTTTTCAAAGACCCTATTTCCATCCGCTTACAGTGAACAATACCATGATTACCTGTGTTTCCCCGCCCGATCACCCCTGGCACCTTGGGATGTGGTTCTGCTGGAAATACATCAACCATTTGAACTACTGGGAATATCTGAACGAAAACAGATCTGCCAAAACTGGGTATAAATCAGAGGGTTCCACAGAAATAGTGAATTCAAAGATCACTCGTAATCCCGATTTTACCTGCGATATCCTGTTAAACATCAACTACCATCCGCTCAAAGGGGAGACCATTATGTCGGAAGAACGCAGTTACCATGTGTCGGTTCCTGATAAGGATGGAAACTATTTTATTGACGAAGATCACCTCTTCAAAGTACTGGCAGACAGTGTGGTCCTCGACCGTACTCCTCCTGCCATCAGGGGTGGAAGGATTCAGGGGGGATATGCCGGTATTTCGATCCGGTTTAACCAGGATTTTACATCACCGGTATTCAAATCATCCGGAGATACGCTTCAATGTAAAAAATGCGACTGGCAATATTACGGATTCACGAGTCTGACAGGTAAAAAGGTAGGGATTAAAATCGTACAGGATACCCAATACAGATCATCCACAAGCAGTTGGTACATCATCAACGATCCGCTCATACCATTCTACTACTTTAGTCCGGCAGTGATTTTCGACAGCCCGGTTGTCCTGAAAAAGGGAACAAATTGGCGGCTGAAGTATAGGATACAAATGATGGAAGGGGAAGCAAAGTGAGAGCAAGTGACTAAAGTGAACTAAAGTGACTAAAGTGACTAAAGTTTCAGGGGACTCCGAAGGTTGGAGAGAAAGACATGAGATATGAGATTCAAAATCAATCTTGATAAATGCGAAGTACTTTAGTCACTTTAGTTCACTTTAGTCACTCTAGTCACTTCTTTTAATAAAACCTACACAATTATTTAACAATGGAAACTTTCAAAAGAAGCGAAAAACTCACCCGCCGTTCCTTTCTCGGAACATCCGGAAAAATAGCGCTGGGGACTACCCTACTGCCAACCGTATTAACCTCTTGCTCCAACTACAAGGGTGCCAACGACCGGTTGGTCATTGGGCACATCGGGGTTGGATCACGCGGTACTGACGAATTAATGACCTACTTTGTCCCTTTGCGGGAAGCACTGAACATTGCCTTCTGCGATACTTTCAAAGATCGTCGGGAAAGCGCTGCACAGCGCGTCAACCAGTTTTACAAGGAGAACAAATTCACCACGGAGGAGTGCAAAACTTACCTCGACATGGATGAGTTGCTGGCGCGGAAAGATATCGATGCGGTCCATATTACCACACCGGATCACTGGCATGTGCTGGCGGCCATAAAAGCAGCAAGGGCAGGCAAACACATCATGCTGGCCAAACCCCTTGGATTGAGCTATCCTCAAAACCTGGTTCTGGCAAAAGAGTTGAAAGCCAACAAGGTCAAATTTCATTACGGAACCCAGCAGCGTACTCTTGCCCATATGCAAATGGGTTACGACATGATCAGGGAGGGATTGATCGGGGAGATTGAACGTGTTGATGTATGGGCCCCTGGGAAAAACGACGTACCGATACCAGTCTGCAACGAAGTTCCGGTCCCTGATGGGTTCGATTTTGAACGGTGGACAGGCCCGGCTCCTATGCGGCCTTACTGTCCAGACCGCGTTACAAACAACAGCTCGTGGTTCAACTACGATTACAGCATCGGTTTTTTGGGTGGATGGGGAGCGCATCCGCTGGATATTATGGTATGGATCCTGAAGGATAAAGTTTCAGGCAATTACAGTTGCGAAGGAACCGGACAATTTTGGGCTCCTGGCGGACTGTACAACAATATCCTCTCCTGGGACCTGAACCTGAATTACCAAAGCGGATTGAAGGTTCACTTTATAAGCCAGGATATCGCTTCCAATTCCATTCTGAAAGACAAAACAGTCAAGGAATCAAATGGTACTACTTTTTTTGGAAGCAAAGGCTGGATCTCCCTGAGCAGATCCTCCGTGGAGTCGAACATTCCCGAACTTAACCAAAAACTCAACAGCGTTCCCAAACAGACCAACGGAAGGGTAAAGGGCGAAAACAATACCATGGGCAGCAGGTTCATTTCAGTCGTCAGGGGGAAAGAAACCGAACTCTGTCCGCTTGATGAAGCCATCATTTCAGACACCATCAGTCACATGGGGGATATCGCCATCCGAACAGGACGAAAGGTTACCTGGGATCCGATCAAGGGAGAAGTTGTTGGGGATCCTGAAGCAACCAAATTGTATATCAGGGAAATGAGAGCTCCGTACATCATTTAAACCTTGAAGGTTTTGAAAACCTTCAAGGTTTAAATTCGACCGCCTTCGCGTCATCGAACTCCCCTTCCCATCTGGCTATCACGGTAGTGGCAAGACAGTTTCCTATGACATTGACGCCGGTCCTGGCCATATCGAGCAAAACATCGATACCGAGAATGATCATCACTGGCTCAACCGGAAGACCGAAGGTTGTTACTGTGCCTAAAAGGATGACAAAGGATGCTCTGGAGACTCCTGCTACCCCCTTGCTGGTAAGCATAAGGGTCAAGGCAATCGCAAATTGCTCACCAACAGGCATATCGATTCCTGCAGCCTGGGCAACAAAGATGGCTGCGAGTGAAAGATAAAGCGTTGATCCATCCAGATTGAAACTGTAACCAGTTGGAATTACGAAGGAGACAATTTTGCGGGGAACCCCAAAGGCCTCCATCGATTCCATCGCTGAGGGCAAAGCGGATTCGGGCTCTTCCGATCTGAAGGCAATGGAGGCAGGTTTTGAAACCGCTTCCATAAATTTTAAGACCGGGATTCTGAAAAGCAGCGCCACAGGGAGCAGTACCAGCAATAAAAATGCGATAAGCGCGACATACAAAGTTGCCAGCAATTTCAGTAGCGTGAAGAGTACATCCGTGCCCATGTGACCAATCGTGAAAGCGATGGAGGCAAAGACTGCTACAGGGGCAAAATACATGACGATGCCGGTAAATTTAAACATCACCTCGGTCAGGCTCGCGGTCAGTTTCAGCATGGGGGATTTGTATTTCTTGTTCAGCATCGAGAGCGCTATTCCAAATATGATGCTGAAGATGACAATCTGCAGAATGTTTCCCTCCGCGATGGCTTTGGCAATATTTTCGGGGAAAATATGAAGGATAAATTCCTGGGTGGTCTGCATCTTGGGAACTGCAGCAGGAATATTGCCTGTTAAAGCCGAAAGATTGATCCCCACCCCGGCCTTGGAGATATTGATGGCCAGCAAACCGATGAAAAGCGCCAATGTCGAAGCAATTTCGAAATAAAGCAACGATTTCCATCCCATCCTTCCAACTTGCTTCAGATCCGTATGACCGGCAATACCATTGACCAGCGTAGCAAATAACAGCGGTGCAATGATGGTTTTGATCATCCTAAGAAAGATTTCACTCAGGAATTGAAGTCCTCCCGCGGTATGTGGCAAATCATAACCAAATTCGGCCCCGGCAACCAATCCGAACAGAATCCATATCGTTAGGGATTTTTTTCGCCATGCAAATATTCCGAACATCAAAATTGTCAATACCCGGCAAAATCTCAGCAGTTCAATGTTCAGGCCGACAAGGTCAAATATTTTCAAAAAAGAGAGCAGCACAGTGATCGTTAAAGTGACGATCAGAAACCAGGAAACCCAAGTCAGGGAATTTCCGTTCTTTATTTTATTTTCCAAAGTTTACTATTAATTATCAGTTGGTTAATATCTTCGTTAGTCTACTGATGCAATTGAGTAAGTAACTTCAATGTCGCTTCAGAAGACCAGTCAAGTTCCGGGCTCCTAATGTATCCAAAGATAGTTAATCTGACTTTACTATCCCTGTTAAGTATTAACCAATTTTCTCTTGCATAAAGTTCAGATAACATAGATTGGGATTTGTTCAAAAACATTATATTTACATCGTGTTATCTTTTATTAAATTCATGTTATCATGTCAGTCGCTCGTTTTGGTATTTCGATAGAACAACCTCTTCTCGATGCTCTCGACGAATATGTGAAAGAGAATTTCTTTACCAATCGTTCACAGGCTATCCGTCAGCTCATTAGCAAGAATATTGTTGAAAAAAAATGGCAGTGTAACAATCAGGTTGCAGGCGCCATCACCTTGTTGTACGATCCGAAAAAACGGGAGATCATCAACCATATAGCAGCAGAATTGGAAAGATTCCATTCCGAAGTACTATCATCCCAACGATTTATGCTTGAGCCTGACAAATGGTTGGAGGTGGTGACGGTAAAGGGTTCGGCAAGCAGACTAACTGAATTATCCGATATTTTAATTTCGATCAAGGGGCTCCAGCATGGTAAGTTAAGCATGAGCCGAGCTGATTAAGAAGAATCGACCATTGAAAATTGACATTAGATAAGGAAAATCTGAAAGAATTCAAACCAAGAAAATTAGAAAATGATGGAAAATATATCTTCAATACTTCAAGATAAACTCAATGCCCTGGAAACTTGGTTCGCGCAACGACAAGGGTCGATCGTTGCTTTTTCCGGAGGAATAGATTCAGCCCTGGTGCTTTTTCTTGCCCGGAAATTTCAGGGCAAGGAAAAATCCATTGGAGTAATCTCTAATTCTGAAAGTCTCAAAAATCGTGACTTTCAACAAGCAAAAGCCTTCTGCGAACAGTTCGACATAAACTTGGAAGTTATCGTCACCAGAGAACTGGAAGATGAGCGGTACAACCAGAATCCGATTAACCGTTGCTTCTTTTGCAAAGAGCACCTGTTTCACGATCTGACCGATATATGCAAGAAATATCCCGGGTTTGAAGTGCTGAGCGGAACCAATGCCGATGATCTGGGAGACTACCGCCCCGGTATCGACGCTGCAAAACAATTTCAAGTACAGTCGCCAATGGTCGATTGCAATGTCACCAAGGAGGAATTACGGCAAATTGCCCGCTATTTTGAGCTCCCCAACTGGAATAAACCTGCCAGTCCCTGCTTAAGCTCAAGAATACCTTACAACCACACTGTCACCCTTGAAAAACTAAAGCAAATTGAGGCTGCCGAAGAGATTCTGAACAGCTATGGATTCGAGGATGTACGCGTGAGACATTACGGTAGTTATGGCAAGATTGAAGTGCGCAAAGAAGAGCTGGAAAAACTGACCCTCGTTCAGAATGAGGTCGTCAAAAAAATTACTGCTCTTGGATTCGAAAAATGTGAAATAGACCAGGAGGGGTTGGTCTCAGGTAAAATGAACCGCGTTTTAACCAACTTATAAAGATATAAATGAGGACATTATATTACGATTGCTTTGCCGGTATCAGCGGCGACATGAACCTGGGAGCATTGCTGGATCTGGGTGTTGATGCATCCTATCTTGAAAGCGAGTTAAAGAAACTGAACATCAAAGGTTTTCACCTGGAAATAACCAAAGATCTCCGTCGTGGAATTTCCGGAACCAAAGCCACAGTCGTTGTGGAAGATCCAGACAACGAAAAGCACCGTCACCTGCGTCATGTCGAAGAAATTATCAACAACAGCGCACTGTCAGATAAAGTAAAGAGCAATTCGCTGAAGATTTTTAGCCTTATCGCGTATGCCGAGGCCAAAGTGCACCAGATAGAAGTGGAGAGGGTTCATTTTCATGAAGTCGGCGCCCTCGACTCCATTGCAGACATTGTAGGCGCAGCCATCTGCCTGGAATACCTGAAGGTGGATAAAGTACTTTCCTCCCCCATTCAGCTGGGTGGTGGAACCGTAAAGTGTGCCCATGGCATTATGCCGGTCCCGGCACCGGCTACCGCCCTGATAGTGGCAAATATTCCTGTTAAAACGGGATTGGTACAACACGAAGCCACCACTCCAACAGGGGCAGCTATTTTGGTGGCAACTGTCGATGAATTTACTTCAGAAATCAACTTCCCGATCACAAAAACAGCCTATGGGATAGGACAACGGGATGTTTCGGAGGTCCCGAATGTATTGCGTGTCTTCCTGTCAGAAACTTCAACAGCTGCCGCTGATCTGAAAGAAGAGAGCGCCACAGTGATTGAATGCAACATTGATGACATGAATCCCGAACGATACGAATTTATCATGGAACAACTGTTTGATGCAGGCGCCGCCGATGCATGGCTCACTCCCATCCTCATGAAGAAATCGCGCCCGGCCAATATGCTAAGCGTTTTGTGTTCTCCCGGGAAGGTAAACAAGATCAAAGGAATCATCTTTAACCACAGCACTTCCATTGGATTGCGGGAGTACACCGTAAAAAAGAGTGTACTGCAAAGGGTTGAGAAAGAAATAGAAACCAAATTCGGTCCTGTCAAAATAAAACAATCAATATTTGAAGGAAATATCATCCATTCAAAACCCGAATACGAAGTGTGCAAATCGATTGCAAAACAATATAATATTGGTATTGAAGAGGTGGAACGTGAAGTAAACAAGAATCTGTAACATGACTTTGACCGACATATTTGAAAAATACAAAAGTGGTGATCTGGACCTGCCGGAAGCATTGCAAATGGTTTCGAACCATGGGATCGTTGAAATGGGTTTTGCCATGATCGACACCGACCGTTTGCACCGTACCGGACTACCGGAAATGATATATGCCGCAGGAAAAACGACCGAACAAGTCAGACAAATTGCCGAACGAATGTATCAAAACGGTATGGATGTACTTGCGAGCCGGGTTACTCCCGAAATGAGCAAGGCAATCAAAGAGGTAATTCCATTGGCCGAATACAACGAATTAGCCCGGACTGTTAGTTACAGGTACCAAAAAATTCAAAATCCCAAAGGGTATATTGCAGTCGTTGCTGCCGGTACTTCCGACATGCCGGTTGCCGAAGAGGCAGCCGAAACTGCCCGGTTTCTCGGAAATGAGGTAAAAACCATTTATGATGTTGGTGTTGCCGGCATTCACCGCCTGTTCCACAAAATGGACGTCATCAGGGGGGCCCGTGTAATTATTGTCGTGGCCGGGATGGAAGGGGCCCTGGGAAGCGTAATAGGAGGACTTGTCGACAAGCCGGTCATCGGTGTGCCAACAAGCGTTGGATATGGCGCGAATTTCATGGGTCTATCCGCCTTACTATCAATGCTCAACAGTTGTGCCAACGGTATTTCGATCGTCATTATTGACAATGGTTTTGGCGCCGGTTGTCAGGCTTCCCTTATCAATAAACTATAAGAAATGAACGACTTTCATGGACTTTTGTTAACAGCCATCTCGTTAGGCTTTATACACACATTACTGGGCCCCGATCATTACCTTCCTTTTGTAGTTTTAAGCAAAGCACGGAAATGGTCGCTTTCGAAAACACTCTGGATCACATTTTTCGGCGGGGTGGGTCATATTGCAGGATCGGTCGTTCTTGGCATTACCGGGGTGGCGCTCGGTATCAGTGTGAGCAAATTGGAGATGATTGAAGCAAGCAGAGGCAATCTGGTTGCCTGGATGCTCATCTTGTTTGGTCTTTTTTACACCATCTTCGGTGTTATCAAATATCTTAGAAACGGACATCATGCCCATTTACCAAAATTTCTACTGCCAAAATCAATTCGAAAATACCGTCATTTACCCACAACGGAAATTGAGGAAGCGAAGGAAGATACCACCCGGCTAACACCCTGGATCCTCTTTTTGATATTTGTTTTTGGACCCTGTGAAGTACTGATCCCATTACTTATCTACCCAGCCTCCCAACACAATATGTACGGCGTATTTATTGTTTCACTGCTCTTTGGAACAGCAACCATCTTAACCATGCTGTTGACCGTTTTTATCGGTTATAGGGGAACTTCGCTCATGCTTTTTAAGAAGAGCGAAAAATACATGCACATGATAGCTGGATTGGTGATTTTTATTTTGGGCATTGGGATCCGCTATTGGGGTTGGTAGATAAACCTGAACCATTCAAAACTTCCAGATATATTTTTTCGTATAGCTGGTATATTTTATACCACTGACATCAAAATTTTTATGGATTTCGATAATATCTCAATTTATAAGCCCAAGATGGAATACCGTCGTTTTGGCAAAACCAACAAAACGGTTAGTGTCATCACCCTGGGCGGTATGCGTTACAAGCATACGAATAGCGAACCACGCGATCAAATACCTTCAGACACCCTTGACCAATGCCGCGATACGGTTCAGAAAGCCCTGAAGCAAGGCATCAATCTCATTGAAACTGCTTGGGGATATGGCAAAAGTGAACATGTTTATGGCCGAGTTCTGAACGATGAATTGAAAATTCCGCGTAACTCCTATTTCCTGATGACAAAAGGAGGTGCAAAGAGTGCAGAAGAGATGCGTAAAATGGTTCACCTCCAGCTTAAAGCATTAAAAACTGATTACATCGATTTTTATGGATGGCATGGCATCAATACCATGGAGTTGCTCAATACTTCCTGCGCCAAAGGTGGTCCGGTAGAAGAGTTACTGAAACTCAAGGAGGAGGGAGTGATCGGACATGTTGGTTTTAGCACCCACGGCCCGCTGGATGTAATTATGAAGGCTATCTCGACTGATCTGTTCGACTTCGTGAATCTTCACTATTACTACTTTTTTCAACGGAACAAACCAGCCGTCGATCTGGCGGCGTCAAAAGATATGGGGGTCTTTATCATCTCGCCCAACGACAAAGGCGGGCAACTGTTTAATGCCCCTCAAAAGCTTAAGGATCTTACCAGCCCACTCCATCCGCTACAGTGGAATGCCCGATTCTGTCTTGGGCACAAGGCAATTCACACCCTTACATTTGGACTTACGACGGCTGGTCAGTTCGAATACCTGGATGGAATTTTTCCTGCACCGGCGCCCATGTCCCGTGAGGATGAGAATATCAAAACATTGCTGGATTGCCAAAAACTGGAGGTTCCATATGCTGATTTCGATCCGTATTGCATGGAAAACGATCCATCAGGACTGAACATCCCCGAAATACTCCGGTTCAGAACCCTTTGGAAATGTTATGACATGAAGGAGTTCGGGCTATACCGGTACAATATGTTTCAGGAGAAAGACCACTGGTTTCCCGGCAATTTCCCGACCGAAGAAAATTTAAAAATGATTGATCTGACCCGATGCCCTTCTGAAATTCCTTTGGTCGACCTGATCCGCGAAACCCATGAAGGGCTCTATCTAAAAAAACCATAGATACCAGGCTAAGGCCTGGTATCTATGGTTTTTTTAGATAACGATCGTCATGATCGAATGCGGCAAACTATTTGCCGGTGCGGCTTTCCCGGCCATCCATAAATTTAATGGTATCTTCTCATTCGATTGATTCAACACAATGATCACCAACTTACCGTCAGGATTGAGAAAGGCAGTTGATTCAAGCAAGTCGCGGTTAGACGAACAGGCAATTCTTTTGGCCCCTGGAAGAATGAATTTGGAGAAATGTCCGATGTAGAAATAACTGTTGGTAAAGATGAGCTTTCCGGTAGATACATCAGCATGCACCGGTGCAAAACAGAAATTTCCTACATGGTTTGGTCCGCCATTGGTATCCAGCAGGATATTCCAGTCAGTCCAGGCTACTGTTCCGCAATTGAAATCGTTGACCATCGAATGGGCATATTTCTCGCCAAGAGACCAGTTGTAGACACTGTCAAGACTAAATTTTTCCACACAACCCTCACTAAAAACCAGATTGGTTTTGGGGAAGGCCTCTTTCACCAACCGGAGGTTGTCAAACTGCATCCCACTCTTGGTCCAGGTTTCATACCAATGAAATCCAACGCCCCAGATATATTTTTCGGCAGCAGGATCTCCAAGAACAACACTGGCACGCTGATAGATCAAATCGCGGTTGTGGTCCCAAACGATCAGTTTCTTACTCCCCAGTCCACTCTTTTGAAGCGTTGGTCCCAGAAAATTTTTCACAAAATCCCGCTCATCCTCAGCAGAATAGACACATGATTCCCATTTCTGGACCGCCATTGGTTCATTTTGAACCGATAACCCCCACACGGGAATTCCAAGGGATTCATAAGTTTTGATAAATTTCACATAGTGGTTGGCCCAGATTTGGTTGCAGCTTTTCAGCAGCTTACCTCCATGTAGCAACTCCTTGTTATCTTTCATCCAGGCAGGCGGACTCCACGGGGAAACAAACAATGGAAGTTTTCCGCCGGCTGCGGTAATTGCCCGCTTGATAAGTGGAATTTTGAATTTCTTGTCATGATCCACATTGAATGATTTCAGAAGTGAGTCATTATCTGCAACATATCCATAAGAATCAGAAGAAAAATCACAACTACCTATATTGGTCCGTGCAAGGTTGTATCCTATTCCCTTCTCTTTGTCATAATAAGCATTGAGCAGATCTATTTGGGCGGCTGGAGGCAATTTGGCAAATACTTCAGCAGAAGCATCGGTGAGCGCTCCTCCAATGCCCACCATGGTCTGGAAAGTTTTGGTCGGATCAATAAAAATGCAGACCTGCCTTTCGTTGGGTTGATTCAACGATTCAAACGGAGCATCGGCTATTTGGGTCAGCATCATCGATGTATTCTTTGCCGAGACAAATATCAGCGCTTTGAATCTGTCTGGCTTTTTCAGCTGCGGTTTGGACTGACCAAATCCATCTTTCATTTGGATCACCATTGTTGTGGCCAGCAACAAAATGGCAGCAATTATTATCTTTCTCATCAATTTGCAATTTTAATGCGTCAAAAATAAGAAATTTGTAGCCAAATAGAGGAAGAGACCGATAAATTTGTAATCATTTTAATTTACTCTATTCTAACGCTCATTTAGCAAATGAAATGCTGAAGAAAAAAGAGTTTTCCAAAGAAAAACAGGGATTGCATCCGCGTAACCTGCAGTGCCCGAAATCCGAACCATCCCCATGGCACAAGGCAACAAAATCAGCCGCATAGGGGCTTGGAGTTATCGACGCTTCAGTGTAGAGACCCAAGTAGAGTAGATTGCAATTGATACTATTTTTGCTCATTCAAAGGTGATCGAAGTACCTGTCCCCGCTCCAGAAGCTTAGCCTTCAGTGCATCATACGAAATATCCTGAACCGCTTGGTGGTTATCCATGGCCAGACAAGCAGCCACAACAGCCGATTGACCCAAAATCATGAAGACAGGTTCCATCCGTATCGAACCAAAAGCAATATGGCTGGCCGAAACACAAACCGGGACCAGCAAATTGGTACACTCACTCTTTTTGGGCAATATGGAGCCATAAGATATTGAATAGGGATACTTCAAATGAACCTGTACATCCCCTTCATTTTGCACAAATCCTGCAGAGGTCAGGTAACGCTGAACATTGTGTGAATCCATCCCATATGAACCCATTCCCACCGGATCTGCAACAGCTTTTTTGTTGGTCACCTCCAGCTCGGTAGTCACGAAAACACCCACCATTCGTCTTGCCTCGCGGATGTATAGCTGCCTCGGCCAGTGACCGTTGTCCTTGAATTCATCAGCAGCCAATCCCCATTTCGCCATTTTACCTCTTACCTCCTCCGAGACCCGCTTGTCGTTGCTCAAAAAATAGAACAGCCCTTTTTGATAGGTTTCGTGCGCCGCAATAATCGCTTTTCGCTCTGCATAGGATGCCTCCGGATAACCGTAGCTGCCTCCGATGAAATCGCTGCTGAATGGTCCATGGTTGTTGGTGTCGGTTTTTTTATTGGGGATCCTGTCGTATTTGGCGAACCAATCCATCCAGCCGGTATCCAATACCCTGGCAACCAACTCATAATTAGCAGGATTGTAATTTTTAGGTTTAGGAAAAGGAGTCCGGTTTCCCGGGTGATCGCTCAGGCAAAGCCTGAAACAGTAAGCCTGAACCTTTTTATCCCCGGTTCCGTTGGGCGAGATTGGCTCTGTGGAGATACCATAAAGCAAACCGCTCTCTTTCCTACCGGGAATCCGGTAAGGGTCAATGGGATCCTTAAAAAAATGGCCCCGCTCTTTGATATCCGCCTGTACACCATTGTAAGTTTCGTTGTAAACCGAATTGGCCTCCCTGCCAACAACATAGGAGACTCCTGCAGCAGCCATCAGGTCACCTTCGTAGGTCGCGTCGATGAACATCTTTCCGGTGAAGCGCTTTCCTGATAAGGTCTTGATGGAAGTGATGGCATCACCAACCTTTTCCACACCCTTTTCCCTGTCGAGCCACTCATTTCTCAGTACCCTGATGTTGTTCTCCTTCACGAGTTCTTCGAAAACCGCTTCGGCAACATGCGGTTCAAAGATCCACATCGTACGGTTTTCGCCGTCCATGGCCACTGTCCCCTGTCCTTTATTGCCAAATTCTGAATGCCTCTCCCATTTCCAGGTCGTTGAATCGTTGTAATGCAACCAAACCCGATGGTAAAACTCCCGTGAAAGTCCGCCTATTACCGATTTATTTCCGGTATCGGTAAAACCCAGTCCGCCGGAAGAGAGCCCTCCCAGGTGGGTATCCGGCGAAACGACCAGAACAGATTTCCCGGAGTGAACGGCCTCAACTGCCGCGATAATAGCAGCCGATGTACCTCCATAAATAATAATTTCGGCGGAATATTTCTTCTCCACGCTTTTTGAATAAGCATCTGTACAAAATCCCTCAATACCACAAATAATTAAGCTTACAGCCAAAACCCGCGAAAGGAAAGATATCATTTTCATCATAAGGAAGTTTTAATCTTACATAAAATATAAATCACAATTAAAATAACGCAAATTTCAGATAGCAAGCATACTTTTTGTCACTGATTAATCACTAATTTGCACAAAACATTCATTCTATGCAAGGTCAAAACAGAAGCGATGTAAAAATTGGATCAGAAGTTGGTATCGTATTGAAAAATGACCAGCGTTCCGGAAAGATAACCGAAGGAGTTGTCAGGGATATCCTGACAAATAGCTCGTTTCATCCCCATGGTATCAAAGTCAGGCTTACTACCGGGGAAGTTGGCAGGGTTAAGTCGATCAAATAAACAGCATTCCTCAGATGAAAACGGCCTCCCTGAAGGAAATCAAAACTGAATTGGCAAGCGTGCACCCTGCACGGTTGGCGGAGCTTTGCCTGAAGATGGTTAAATACAAAAAGGAAAATAAAGAGCTGCTTACCTACCTTCTATTTGATTCGTACGATGAAAAAGCTTACATCCAGTCGGTGATTTCTGAGATGGACAAAATGTTCAAGGAGATCAACAGAAGCAATTCTTACCATGCAAAGAAGGGAATTCGCAAAATCCTCGGAATGGCCAATAAACAGATCAAGTACTCCGGTTCAAAACAAACGGAGGTTGAAATATTGATCCATTTTTGCAAAAAACTAAGAAAGTCAGGAATTGTAATGCCCTTGAACAGCGCTTTGGGCAACATCTACGTTCGACAAGTTCAAAAAATTAAAAGAGCATTGGCAACCCTACACGAAGATTTGCAGTTCGATTACGAAGAAGATATCAGGCTTCTTTGAAAGTGGGGAATTTTACTCCCCCATATTCCACCGGCGAAAGTAAAGTCCCTGGCGAACGATTGGCAAGGTTTTAAATTCGATCGCTTTCATTTCCTCTTCGCTTAACGGAGTAAATTCGGAAGCAATCTTCACATCCTCTTCTATCTGTGCTACCGTATCAATGCCAATTATGGTTGTACTGACCGGCAGGCTCATGTTGTAGGTCAACGCCTCCCTAATGGTAATTGTCCCGCGTTTTGAAGTTGCCGATCGTTCGGGCTGTTCAGCAAGTGGCGGCGGGGTCCATGAGGAGAGAATCCGGCCACGGGTGGCCACCTTCATACCCACGATGGCAATCCCTTTCTTCTGGGCTTCAGGGAGAAGGTAATGTATAAAACTAAGGTAATGAACATCGGCAGCATTAACAGCCATCAGGATCTGATCAAAAGGATACCGTTTAATGGCATCCAACAGAACAAGTGGTTCAAAATGGCCGGTAACACCAACGTGCCTGACCATGCCCTCCGATTTTGCTTTTTCCATCGCCTTGATTGCGCCATCCCCTGCGAAAATCTTCTCCAGTTGATCCTGCCGCTGAACATTGTGCAGTTGCCAGGTATCGAGATGATCGGTTTGCAGGTTCTTCAGGCTTTCTTCGAGCAGCCGCATCGAACCATCATAGGTAACGTCGTGGGTCTTCGAGGAGAGCCAAACTTCGCTTCGGCGACTTTTCATGATCCTGCCAATATTGATCTGGCTCTGGCCTTTCCCGTAAGAAGCGGCCGTATCTATGTAATTAACACCAAGATCAATAGCTCTGTTAATAATTTTTTCAGATGCATCTTCCGTTCCAGGCATCTCAAGGGTGGCCTGTCCTCCCAAGCTTAAAATACCTACTTTGTAACCTGTCTTTCCAAAAGATCTGGTGGGCATTGCCCCGTAAGTCCTTTCATTAAAAGGATGCTCATTTTTATTTTTCACTGGAGCGGCTTTTGCTATTGGTTCCCCTGCAATAGCGTTTCCAACGGTCACGGAAGCAACTGCGGCCAAACCTGTTCCCAGAAAATTCCTGCGGTTGATATTTTTCATTTCCATAACGAAGTATTATAATGATTATTATATTGCAAGCTTAGATAAATACTCAATTGATCCATCAGTAATTCAGCCACTAAATGACCACCTCTGCCAAATAACAACAAAAAGAACTCTCCGCATTTATCCTCCTTTTGTGAGAAAACGTATGGGGTTGTTTTTTGTTTCAATCAGAGATACAATGCCGTTATGATGATTGTTGCAACCAATACTACTAAGATCAATATCGCATACGGGCTTGCCAAATTGAAAGTTCCACCCAACGAAGGATTCAATTTGGGCACCATTATTCGCGAATCTTCCTTGTTGAAATAAAAGGGACCGAACCATTTACCCGGGTCATTGTTCATCAATTCCGGATTCTGTTTTCTATTCATTTGGTTTGGTTATTTATAACTCTTTATCAGCAAGCTATATCTTTTTGTAGAATCAGGTTTACAAATTGGCATTGGGAATGATCCTTGCGGATAAAGGCATGGCATATTGTCGATAGAGTGAGGAACATTGATCTTGCCATTGGATAACTGACCAAAGTGCACATCCTTGTAGACCAATTTTGGACTAAGCAAGTATTTATGATGCTCAGGATTGTTTAATAGTTGCTTAAAGTCAATGGAATCAAAATGTCCAAGAGTCTTTGTGCTGTTGAGAAATCCAAATTTCACTGTTGTTGTGTCAATTTGAAGTTGACTGTTTGATTGCGAAAATGTCGGAAGACAATATCCAATTATCAAAACTGCCAATAAGAGTATCTTTCTCATAATCAATTATTTTTAGGTGATAGTCTGATAATTCCAAATAACTAATCTCATTTCTTAAGTCCTGTAAGCCAGAACAGTAAAGGTAAAGAAATACATTGTATAAATGAAATACCCATGAGAATATATTCACACCAACCGAATCCGCCAGCTGGCGGATGGGTATTAGCTTCGCTGATCTTCGATTCTATTTGACCGTTAAAAAACAAAATATAAACAAATGAAAGATATAATAGGGTCATTGAATGATAGCTGAGGTTATCGAGTCTCATAATTGAGTTTCACAGTAATGGTAGCAGTCTTCCTTTTGGAGGTGGTGTTAAAAGATCCACCCCAGGAGTACTCCTCAGATGAGTTTTGAGCCACAATCTGGAAAACACCCATATCGGCATTTTTGAGCCGTCCGACTTTGCTTCCCGCGTTCTGGGCAATTTTTGTAGCCCGACTGAAGGCGTCTTTCGTTGCCTCAGCAATCATCTCGATTTTCAATTCGGCCAGTTTGGTGTAGTAGTAATTTGGCGCGTTGGAATAAAATTCAATTCCTGAGTTGATTAATTCGCTCACCTGTCGGGAAATCCCTTCCACCTTATCTACCTCATAGGATTCAATTTGAATGGTTTGTGTGAGCCGGTATCCGGAAAAAATTGAATTGGTTTTCCGCCCCTCCTTGTCGAAAGTATTCTCAAATTCTTTGTTGATTGCAACGGCTAAGAAGACCATGTTCTCCGGCTTTATCCCTTTGGTGGATAGGTAGTTCTTGATGTTCTCCCTGTCCTTATCCAACTCAAAATAAGCATCTTTCAGATTGACATTTTTCCTGGTAAACGACCCTTTCCAGACAATCATGTCCGAAACAAAATTCTTGCTCCCCAGTCCCGTTACCGAAATGGAATTATTCGTTACTGACCTGTTCTTATAAGTATAGGAGAAGATCAACGCGGTTATTACGATGGCAGATCCGATAATGAGGCTGTTGAGGTAGGTTTTCATTGTTACTGGTTTTGCGGTTTTGTGATGAATCTTGAATGGCGAATTTAATCAATTTTCAAAATAATTTAAGATGAATGATCTTCAAAGCACAGGTTCAATAAAAGTAGTCTTTTCCCCAACCCATAATGAAAATTGCATTTCTATAAAAGATGTTAAGATTGATTTTAAAGAAGTCCAAAATATTTACTTTTGAATTTTAAAATGATAACAAAATGAGTAAATTTTTATCCATTTGTGCCATACTGGTTTTAAGTCTGGCAGCCTGTAACAAGAAGTCAATTCCCAATGTTTTACCAGTAGTCACACTAAATCCTGTTACTGATATAACGCCAAACATGGCAAAATCGGGTGGTGAAATTACAACGGACAATGGAGGCCCCATCACTGAACGCGGAGTTTGCTGGAGTACATCCCCCGCTCCGACCATTTCAAACAGCAAGACTTTAAATGGCGGAGGACTTGGATCATTCGTAAGCCAGATAACCGGACTAACATCGGGCACCACATACTATTTAAGGGCTTATGCAACCAACAATGCCGGAACAGCATACAGCAAAGAATCAATATTTACGACATTCTAAAAAGCGGGTTAGAAATCAATCTAACCCGCTTTTTTTATTGAGCGGAAAACGAGATTCGAACTCGCGACCCTCAGCTTGGG
>JBBIUJ010000053.1:0-18070 GCA_037440345.1 Prolixibacter sp. | reverse complement strand
AATTTCTTATTTATTTCTGATTCCTTTTTTTGTACAAAACAAATGATGTCCAACAATCGATTTCTTTCTCTCCATACTTTGGGATTGCATCCAAATTATCTTTTCTTTATTTGAAAGATGATCAACGTTTCTGAATGGGCAATCCTGCTCCCTCATTCCTTAAGGACACCCAAAAAGGATTCCATATACATGATCTTCATATCTCATATGCTCTAATTTTGACCATGTTTATTGACATCTGAATTTTAAACCGTTTGAGCTTGTTTCTAAATAGATTATTATCTCAAAAACTGTCCTCTTAATTAAACCAATCTCCGAACTTAGGAGAAGATGTCAAATGACAGCATGTATTAAATCCTGTATTAAAATTCCTGTTCGATTTCCTCCAGGGATTTTCCCTTTGTTTCGGGAAGGTATTTATGAATGATAAAAAAACCGATGACACAGATTACGCCAAATGTCCAAAATGATCCGGAAGCGCCCACCCATCTGTTTAGTACCGGAAATAAATAAGTCAGCGCGAAACATCCGCTCCATAAGGCCAGGGTTGCGATGGACATGGCGATACCTCGAACCTTGTTCGGAAAAATTTCGGACAACACAACCCAAATAGTGGGAGCTAAAGTCATAGCATAGATGGAAATACCAATCAAAACACATAAAAGCATGAGAAATCCCTTCATGTTGAGTTGGTAAAAAATTCCAAAAATCAGGTACAAAATGCTCAGGCTGCCAAATCCAAGCATCATTAGGTTGCGTCTTCCCCATTTGTCAATGACTGCCATTCCGACCAATGTAAAAACGAGGTTTACACTTCCAGTGGCCACGATATTAAACAGCATATCGTTGATCCCATAACCAGCCTGGGTGAAGATTTCATCGGCGTAGTTAAAAATCACGTTTATCCCGGACCATTGCTGAAGTACCGCAAGAATACCACCGATAATAATTATCCGTTTTATTTTTGGAGTTGTCAAATCTTTGATATCTATTTTTGGGGTATCCTCTTCAAGCGTTTCTTTTATTGAATTGCATGTTTGCTCACTGTATTCCTGACCACCTATTTTCCTAAGAATTTTAGCGGCCAAAACATCTTTTTGTGCTTTTACCAGCCAACGTGGGCTTTCGGGAATCAGGAATGCCATCATAAAGAATGATGAAGCGAAAACAGTCTGTACCCAGAACATCCACCGCCATCCCATCTGTCCGTTCCACGAATTCAGGATATACGAGTCGGTGGCTTCTTTGGGAACTGGCTCTGCAATCAGATAATTGATGACCTGGGCGGCTAAAATTCCGAGAACTATGGTCAATTGGTTAATTGAAACAAAGCTTCCTCTGAATTTTGATGGTGAGACTTCGGCGATATAAACCGGCGACAAAACGGAAGCCATGCCGATGCCAACACCGCCAATAATCCGAAAAAGAATGAAACTACTAATATGATTTGCAGCCCCGGTGCCAATTGCGGCGATAGTGAATAAGGCTGCTGAAAAAATTAAAGGTTTTTTTCTTCCGTATTTGTCCGAAATAGCCCCGGCCGAGATTGCACCAATTAAACAACCCAAAATTGCGCTGCTCATCATCCATCCTTGTAAAACAGGCATATCTCTTACGCCAAAGTAGATTTCGTAAAAGCGTTTGGCCCCTCCTATAACTACCCAGTCGTAACCGAACAACAGTCCGCCCAGAGCCGATATAATTACGATAAATGACAAATACATGTAATTAGCTTCTTCTTTCATTTCGATATTGTATCATCTTTAATACTGATGCTAATTTTATAACTGTGACAGTCGTTTTATTTAACAATAACTGTCTGATTAATTTCAGGAGCGGTTGCAGGCCATACCAATTTTGCGCCTTCCATGGTTTCCGCCATAACCTGATATTCAAAGTCTTCATTTGCAGGTGGAAGCGAGGTTTTCCAAATCGCACGAGAAATATGCTGCGCTTCTATGGTTTTCCAGAGTGTTTGCCCCATTTGTCGAAGTTTAACCGTTACAGACTTTACAGGTTGATTATCCAAAGCTATGATATTCAGCTTCAACGACTCGCCTTTGGTAGCTGAACCTCTGGCATTCATTACGACCAACCTCGGCTCGCCTCTGTAATCCTTCCATGGCTGCGCTAAAGAAGGTAGCGGAGTGCCCAGTAGTTCCTCCAGTTTACTGTCCTGTCCCTTTAACACTTCAACCCGCGACATCGATTGAAGTTCGATGTTGGCCACAGTTCCCAGTTCAGTAGAGTTATTCAGTGTAGCAAGCAGGTACTGATACATCTCGCCAAGCTGTTTTACCATATCGATCCGAACAGGGAGGGCTTCTGTCAATGTCATTTTTCGTTTGACTTCAATATTCGATTCCTTTTCGATAGAACTTATAATAGCGTCGAGTTTACCTCTTGTGCATCCAAACTTAGCCATGCTTCGGTTAAATTTAAACGTATTCATCCACCATTCGAATCGTGATTTGTTTCCGGCACCTTTCACGAGCGGCAATAATGCTTCCATTTCAGTTACAAACTGATATTGAGGTTCAACCTGGTCCCAAGGCAGGGGATTGATTACGATCACACCAGGGCCACGTTTCCAGCTTGACGGAAATGTGAAATTGCCATCCAGTTTTGAGAATATACTGGCAGCAGCAGGCCCAACTTCCTGACCTAACTGGGCGTTGGCCCAATCTTCATAAAAGTCGGCAACCGGTAAATTTCGAGGCAGGCTTTCGGCTATAGCGTCAGCTTCATACTCCTGGTATGCCGTACCGCCGCAATTGATTTTTTTCGCGAACCCGTCACAAGATACTTCAATAGCAGAAATGCATGGCAGTCCGATCACATTAACAAAATCCAGGGACAAAGTACCGTTCTCCACCAAAATATCGTCAAAGCTTTGCACCAGCGCAGTAAACTGTCCTACTTTTGCGAAAATATCAAGGTCCTTAATGACTTCCCTATTCTGCAACTTTACGCTAAATACCCTTTTCCCTGCTTCGTTAATGGCTGGCTCCTGAAAATGCAATGTTACCCTGTATGTACCATTCTTAACTGCGAAATGATACGCCTTCATTCCAGTTCTTAATGTCTGGTATATCGTTTCATTTTCAGTTCCTGATACCTCATTATTGAGATACGCTTCTGTCTGCCCTCCAATAACCGAAACATCTTGTTTTATAGTCTTTTCTGATTCAAGTTTACTCCATGCTCCCTGTTCCCATCCAGCCTGTGCCAAAGCCGAGATACCAGGGGATAAAACCGTGGTGCGCCAATGCAGGCCAAACAGGCCATTGCATCCATACTTCAGGGCATCGACCGCATCCCGGCGCACACGTCCGGCATATAGCTGGAGTGATGTTAATGCTCCATCACTCTCAAACCACGGGATCGCCCATTTCTGACGGTTTTTAAGTTGATTGAAGTTCTCTGAAACAGGAGTTTTTCCAACAGACATATTGATCGCGCTGAAAACAACATTCTTTGGCAATAACTGATCTAACGAAAGGAAATTTCCGGTAATCCAACCCCAACCGCAAATACCCAATTCAAAAGGTGCTTTTGTTGATTTCAAAGCTTCGTTGGCACACAACACATTGGTTATAAATCTTTTTTGATCAATCTCACCTTCATGTCCCCATATCCAGTAATAATCAACAGGATAAGCACGATGAATCCGAAGAAACATTCCTTCGTAAATCTTCTTTAACGTTAAAGAGTCAGCCGGATTCAGCCCATTGCTTTTCAACTGCTCAATTACATTATCAGGAATGTCTAGTGGAGACTCTGTTCCAACACAAGTTTTAATACCCCGGCTTCGCGCCTCATCAAAAATCGTCTTCAGAAGACTTCCGGTTTTATTGATTAAAGCAACTTTTGCCTCCGGACTTTTCGGGAATGGAAAATCATCTGCTGTATTAATCTCCGGCCCATAATCATCTGTCGGAAAAATATCTGCCCCGCCAAAGCTGAATTGGCTGGTCTTTCCGGGTTTATAACAGCCATAAGGCTGATATTTCTGTGTATTGTACCAGGTTGTGATATCTGCTGACTTCACGGTACCGTCATCATTAACATCTTCAGGAAGACCGACCCATACCGTTGGTTCCGGGCCAAGATTATTATTATGGAAAGGATAACTATGAAGTCCGATAAAGTTCATGCGCATTTTGGCAGT
The DNA here is from genome assembly GCA_037440345.1 of Prolixibacter sp. Taxonomy (GTDB): domain Bacteria; phylum Bacteroidota; class Bacteroidia; order Bacteroidales; family Prolixibacteraceae; genus CAINVV01. Next base: position 13,899 of record JBBIUJ010000053.1, on the reverse strand, counting down.
TTGACTGACAACTGAAAGCCATTCATCCTGAGTCCACCAATCTGGCCCTTCCGGAAAATCATGAAAGGGCTGAAGGCCACGTAACTCGAACAACGGCTTATGGGTCTCATGGAGAACCGGAAGTTTAAATGCCACCTTTACATCAGGAACAACATCGCCATGAATGTAAAACCTTATCCCCAATTTCTCGGCAAATGTATATGCACCATATAGTACAGCAACATCCGATCCTCCTGAAATGGTCAGCGTTTCGAGTTCAGTATTTAGCTGATACTCCTGTTCCCCCAATCGTTTGTCTAATTTGAGTATGATGACTGACTTAGAGGATGGAGAGGTAGATATTGAAGGTAAATCACTGCTACGCAGATAAATATACCTACGAATCTCTTTAGCTGCCAACTTCATATTCGCTGGTGAATTCTCGGGACAAACAATCGAAATCAATTGTCGCTCCCGGGTTTTCGCTTTCGTGTTTGCTGCCAAAAAAGTCAGAAAAACAAGTAAAAGAAGTGTTGTGAATAATTTCATTCGTTAAAAAAATTTTTACTTTGTTGAAATTCAAAACGTACTCACGGAATAGCCATTTATACATTTTGGGTTTGTGCGGGCTTTAGCACACATGGCTATTTCATTCGTTTACATTTTCAATTGTGATCGTAAAGATTTCCTATTGTTGTGCTGAATTTTTTATTACAATGCAGCAATATCTTTCAGAATTTTTTCACGAATTTCAGCAGGTATCCGGGTAAGCCCGGTATATTCCACCCATCCGTTTGATACTCCTACTCCCGCACCCACTTGTTTGGCCAGTTTGATTTGGGTGTCCCACATTTTCTGAAAGTGCCAGGCACACGGCTTCCAGGGCTTGTTTCCTAAAGCTGCCAGATAACGAACCGGTTCCTGAACGTATAACGGATTCCCGCTTAGGGCCGGGTAGCTGTGATCGCCACATTCGCCATCGGCCCAGAGTACAAAGGACGACATGGAGCAATCGCTGGTGAAGAAAGCTTTGTCATGACCAAATGACTTTATCAAAACCCTCATTTTTTTATAAAAATCGATCGCACCCGCAGAAACTACATTCGAACGATTGGGATGATAATCGTAACCCAAACCAATAAAGGTTTCGTCCATTACAATTGCATCAGGAGCAAGAATTTCCATAATCCATTGTGCCTGTTGTAGAAGGTGATTGCGCCACTGCTCGCTGGCAAGTGAGGCACGCCAGCTCGTTCCGGCAACGTCCGGTCCCTGCCATCCAAATTTCATCTTTTGACCATCCTTATCCAGTTGGATGCAATCTATTAAATCAGCGAAATTTTCCGAACCATCATCGAGAAGAGATGGATGCATGTAAACTGCGGCTTTAACCCCGATAGCTCGGGTAGCCTTAATTCTGTCTTTCATCTTCTCTATCGACATATCGGCAGCGCCTGTTTTATCTCCACGCATGGCTTTCCAGGTGGGGCGGTTGGGATTTATGAAGTCGCCATAGGCGGGATAATAACCATGCTGAGTGGCCATTCCCACATGGAATTCGCGAAAATGCGGCAAGTTCGATTCATAACCATTGCCCCGCAAGAAATTTTGCCCTTTATCTGAAGAAAGAAAATCGTAATAGTGAACTTTCATCTCGTGAGCCCATGACGGAACTTCAAATTCATCATGGTGGGCAAAAACATGAAAGGCGTTCCAGGGAATTGATGAATCACCTGAATGTACCATCAGCCAGCAATGGAGTGAAACTGTTTGGCCTGCCGGAACTTCGATTTGTCTTCCGGCACGCCATTCGCCATTACTTGCGGTGAAGCGCGTCGGCTCATCTGACGCCATAAAAAGTGCAATGCGCCATTTTTTCCCCGGATAAATGATGTCAACAACAGGAGCCAGTAGCATTGCTTTGGTCTCTCTTTCACCGGCAAAACTTGCCAAAGGTTCAAGATAATGACACTTAAAAATTGTAGCGCCGACCTCCTGGTCATCGTCCTTCAGAAATTTATTAACGCCCAAAGCCGCGAACCGCTGATCGTTAAACAATGCGGCAGCGCTCAGCGGAATGTAAACACGTTGTTTTTCTGTTTCCTTCGATGGTTGCGCTGAAGTCACAAACTCGGCGTCGAACTGCAGGGACTCATTTGACAGGTTAATTATATTCAGGGTAGCCTGTAAAAGATCTTCTCCGTTTCTGTTATTGCTGTTTATAAGCCGATGTTCCAAACTGGCCTTAAACAAACGATTCTGATAGGTTGGAGAGGAAGCCCTGATATTGATTGCGTCTTCGGATGGTGCATCAGTTAGCTTTAATGACACATCGAGTAACTGATTATTACTCGGCAGCGGATTTCCATCACAGGTAACCGATGAAAATAATTTTCCGTTTCTGGACCATTGAATTGCTTTCCTAGAATCACCAAAACCCAAAAAGGAAGGGAAAACCAACAGACTACTGCCTACAATGGATGACTGGATGATAAAATCACGTCTTTTCATATACTTCAATTACGGAATTTAACTAGTCAAATCATGAACCGCAGCTGTTTGTTGATTGGCAACTTTAACCAAATTTTCAATTAGCTGTTCACAAGTCAATCCATAGGATCCCTGCCGCATAGAAGGGCGGCAGGGATCTGGATTTGCAAATATTTATATCAAATTCAAAAATTAGGATTTAGCGCGGGCTTTTATGATCATCAAAGCAAAGGTTTCAATCTTACCAACCAGGATTTTGGGTCAACTTGGGATTTAAAGTAATTTCATTCGTTGGTATTGGAAGTAAATAATCCCGGGCCGGATTAAACCCATAACCATTTGGGATTGATTTTTGGTAAGGATCCAAATACCCTAGAGCATCGAAAGTCAAAGTCTTATTTTTAGCTTTAAACTCGGCAGTATAAAAAGCACCCTGAGGACGTTTACCTATAAATAATTTGTGGGCATTCCATCTCATCAAATCATCCCAGCGATAACCCTCGCCAAAAAATTCAACTTTCCGCTCCCGACGAATCTCCTGCAGAACCGGACTAACAGAATAACCATAATCCGGCCAGTTAGGATCAACTGTAATGTTGCTAATAACCAGGTTTGGCATACCAACCCTACTTCTTAGTTTGTTGATAGAAAGGTCAATATCGCCCTGGGTAATACTGCCCAATTCGGCTTTAGCTTCGGCGTAGGTTAATAATGCTTCGGCAAAACGCATGTGAATGAATGCAGTGTTTCGGGTAGGCAAACCGGTTGCAGCATCGTATTGAGGTTGTCTGAATTTTTTATATTCATACGCGGTTGGGCACAAATTAATACCCGTAAGTGTGGGAATTGTAAAATTGACAACTGCACCTGATACATTGACAGATTGAATATCACCAGGTGTCATTACTGATTGCTTTAACCTGGGATCCCTGTTGATAATTACATTTGTCAGATTGGCATCTCCCTTGTACAAAGGACTTATACTGATTGGCAATCCATCAGAACATAGATAACTTCCTATCATCTCGTTGGTAAAGCCGGTTTTATTTGGCCATGTTGCGTTCACATCATTGCCATAAGCATTTCCAAAAGTTGAAATATTATATTGTTTCCAAAACATTATCTCAGGATTGCTTGTCAGATCACTCTGATTAAACATTTCGTAATAAACCTTCGTGATATCTCCCGTTTTCAAAGTATATCTGGTTCCATCGATCACCAGTTTTGCGGCATCTGCTGCTTTTTGAATATAAGCAGAGCCATCAGCTCCGTTTACCCCAAACACATCATTTTTATGATATTTCTCCCAGGTACCTTCAAATAAACACACCCGTGCCTTAAACAACAGGGCAACATCCTTATTGATTCGAGGTTCTGCCAATTGAGCTTTTAAACTTAGGTTAGCAATGGCGCTATCCAGATCGGCAATGATAAAATCAGCTATTTTGTTCCTGGGCTGACGTTCTGCATAAAGGAAATCGACATCGTTATTGTTTAGTGGTCTGTCGATAATCGGAAGTGCACCAAAGCTTTTAAGAAGGGAGAAATAAAAAGATGCCCTGAAGAAGTACCCTTCACCTTTGTACTGTTTATAGCTACCCGTCTTAACTTTCCCAACATTGGCCAGAAAGTAGTTTGCATTCCGGATATTGGTCCAAACCCAGCCGCCTCCAGTTGCCGGAATAGTTCCAGTGCCGTTTATTCGGGTCGGGATCTCAGCAAAGATGGAAATATCAGTTCCATTGTCAGGTAGTGATGCGGCCCCGGTTCCATACGATGCCCAACCTCCAAACGTATTGTAAAGACCCGTCACATAAAGTTTCAAATCATTGTCTGTTTTCCAGAATTCAGGTTCAGAAATCTGATCGAGAGGCGCCTTATCTAAAATGTCCTTGTTGCATGAAGATAGTGACATTCCGGCTGCAACAAATATTAAATATATTATCTTTTTCATTGCTATTCAGTTATTTAAGTTTAAAAGGTAATGTTCAATCCCATTGATATAATTTTCTCCAGTGGGTAAATTGCATTGCTAACCGTTTCGGGATCGGTATCACTCTTTATTTTATCCAGTGTTATCAAATTTTCACCGGATAAATAAATCCGAACATTCTCTAAATTTATTTTTTGGATCAACACTTTTGGTAACTTATAACCTATCTGAATGTTTTTAAGCCTTACATATGCGGCATTATTGATGTATCTATCAGTGGCAGTTCCGTAGTTTTTTGTATTCATTCCCGGGTTCTGGGAATATGGCTTTGCCCAGAATGCATTTGGATTAGCTCCAAGCGGGCTGGTGTCGTCCCGCCAGTAATCAAGGTTATAAGTAAAGACATTGGCATGGAACGGCCCCATAGCCGGTCCGCCCATAGCTACAAAAACATCACGTTTTCCGACACCCTGGATCAGGAAAGAAGCGTCAAACCCTTTCCAATTGCATCCTGCGGAAATTCCAAATTTGTATCTTGGTGTGGTGTTGCCTAAAATAACTTTGTCGCCATGATCATCTTTTGTGTTGGTGCCTATGCCAATTTTATTGTCCCCATTTTGGTCCACATATTTCAAGTCACCCGGATACCATGCCCCGGAAAAGATATATTTCTGATCTACGATGACCGCTCTGTCAGTAACTTCTTGTGCTGTTCGAAATAAACCGTCTGTTTTATAACCCCATATTTCACCAAGCGTTTGGCCTTCATAATAGGTTGACAATAGTTTAGTTGGATTGTTATATTGGGTGACCTTGGTTATATAATCAGATAACATAAATTTGGCATTGTATGAAAATTTACCGATCTGGTCTTTCCAGGTCAATTCAAGTTCCCACCCCTTTGTCCTTAACTTTCCACTATTTATTAATGGGACTGATGTGCCTAATACTGCAGGTAAAGCTTCGCCTGGTCCAACCAGATTGGTGACATCGGCCTGATACCAGTCAAAAGTTGATGTTAATCGATGATTCAGTAAGCCCAGATCAATTCCAATATCTCTTGTCCCAACGGTTTCCCAGGTTAGATTAACACTGGTAAGGCTTGGGCTTCCCACAGCCCATTGCTGAGAATTGTTAAAAAGAAATGTTGATTGAGAAATGCCCATGATCGGAACATAGAGGTAATTGTTAACATTCTGATTACCCAATTTTCCGTACGATGCCCTGAGCTTAAAAAGATCAAATGTTTTTTTCAACGGAAAGAAATTCTCTTTTGCAAGGTTATATCCTAACGATATCGAAGGGAAGTTTCCCCATTGGTTTCCAGGCTTAAATCTGGAGGAACCATCGGCCCGAAAGTTCAATTCCAGTAAATATTTATCATTGAAATTGTAGTTCAACCTTCCGAAATAACTTTGCGTACTCCAATGTTCAATATTATCTGTAATCGTTTTGGTACCAACCGATGTTGATATTGATGGAATATTATCAGTCAACATATATAATGCACTTCCGGAAAGGTCGAAAGCGTTGTAGGTCTCCTGCTGGTAACCAACCAAGACATTGAAATTATGTTTGTCCCATGATTTGGTATAGCTGGAATAGATGTTGGGTGAAAGATAATAGTTGGTCCTGATGGCCGGCAAATAAGAGGTGGATGACTGACTGGGAGAGTAAAACATGCTTCCATCCGGGTTATGACCCGAGGATACCTCGGCCGTGAAAGTCTGTTGGTTCGCGTTGATTGTGTAATTAAGATCAATTGAGGTTACCCAGTTTTTTATCGGTTCCAGTTTTATTCTTGGGGAGATGACGACTCTTCCGATCTTGTTATTTTCACGCTGGGTTTGCCAGGCAGCAACAGGTCCCTGAATAAACTCATCCGGATAATTAGGATTCCAAAGAGGCATGGTAGGCTTTAATTTGGTAATCATGTCAAACATCCTCCCTCTTCCACTTAATTGATCCCAGGGATAATCATTTACTCCTCGTGAATACTTAAACATAAATGAAAAGTTCGACCATTTTGTGATTTTTGAGTTCACTTTTCCATCAATGTTGTAAGCTTTGTTGTACTCGTTACCATACCTCATTATTCCTGATTCGCCAATATATCCGGCACTGAAATAATAATCCATCAGATTTCCACCGCCTGAAATGCTTAAACTATTTTTGTTGCTTGTTCCCCAATTCTTAAATAGCACTTCTTTCCAGTTGGTGTTCGCGTTAGCTCCAAGTCCCAGATTTGCGTTATCCCATGCAGCAGGATTATTTGCCAGAGGGTAAACGGAAGGAATGCTTGTGGGATCAGCCATATATTGTTTGATCCTATCAATAGCCGTTGGTGTATAGTAATCTCCAAGGCCTGCGTTTTTGGCAGCATCATTAAACACATAAGCACAGGTCAAAGCGTCAACAACTTGTGGATATACTGTTGGTTGGGATAGGGAAAAATTGGTAGCGAAATTTACCCTTACCTTGTCTTTTAGTTTTGCGCCACTTTTGGTTGTTATCAGAACAACGCCATAGGCCGCCCTTGCTCCATAAATTGCTGCAGAAGCAGCATCTTTGAGTACTGATATTGATTCAATGTTTTCAGGATCAATAGTATTCATGTCCATAGGAACCCCGTCAACCAGGACATAAGGAGCATTACTACCTCCCTGAATGGTTGTCAGTCCCCTGATATTCATAGACATGTCAGCTCCTGGCTCACCACCTCGTGCGGTGGTGGTAATATTTAGGTTGGAAACAAGTCCCTGGAGTGCACGTTGCGTATTGGTAACTGGTCTTGCCTCAATTTCCTTGTTGGAAATTTGACTCACGGCGCCAGTTAGGTTTACTTTTTTCTGGGTGCCATAACCAACCGCAACAACTTCTTCAATGCCTACTGTCTCTTCTGCAAGCGTTACATTGATGATTGTTTTGTCTCCAATGACCATCTCCTGAGTTTTCATTCCTACAAATGAAAATTGTAAGGTGGCGTTCGCCGGAATATTGTTCAAATAATATTTTCCATCAATATCCGTAATCGTTCCATTTGTTGTTCCTTTAACTACAACCGTAACTCCGGGCAGAGATACTCCCGTGAAATCAACGACTTTGCCGTTAATTGATTTCTTTTGCTGAGCGGATGATCCAGATGGGTCATTTAACTGTTCAATACCTTCTTTCGTTATTACGATTTGCCGGTTGTTAATTTGGTAATCCAATCCTGTCCCATCCAGGATTTGTTTCAGGGCTTCATCTATTTTAGCCCCGGAAAGTTTTACATCAAATTTTTTATCCAGATGAACCTGCTCGTAATTAAAAAGAAAATAGAAATCAGTTTGATTTTCGATCTCATCAAGTACTTTAATCAGGTCAGTATTTTTCAAGTCCAGGTTAATTGATACTTTTTGAGAGTAAGAATTAATAGCCCATCCCTGTACAATTGTTATCAAGAATAAACCAAGAGTCAGTCTCATAATTCTCAATGTTTTCAACAAAGCGTATTCATACCACGCCTCATTAGATTGTTTTTTTTTCATAAATTTGAAATGTCTAAGAGTTAATAATTTTATTGACACTTTATTCTCAGGGAAGCGCCGCAATCGCTTCCTTGATTTTTTAATAACAAGGTGTTACATAGGCTTACTTTTTAGTAATATATATTTTTGATTTTTCAAACGATCCGTCTTTCAAGAGTCCCTTAGGGGCAAACTTAAAACTGAATGTTGCTGTCGATCTGAGTAATTTTAATGCCTCATCAATGCTCTCACTGGTAAATGTTGCTTTAAAATGCAGTTGCAAAAGTTCTTTGTCCACAACCTCTATATCAACACCATACCATCGTTCCATCCTTTCAACCACCTCTGCCATTGTGGCATGGTTAAAGATAAGGCGCCCTTTTGTCCAGTCGGTATAGTTTACAGCGTTAATTTCAGCGTAGGTAATCGTGGAAGATTGTTCAAGATGCCGCAATTGATATCCAGCCTCCATTTCTTTCAAAATTATCTGTTTATCATTTAGCACGGCCACATGTCCTTCCTTAAGAATAACACTGGTTTCCGGTTTATTATTTGGTGCTGAGACATTAAATTCGGTTCCTGTTGCCCTTACTAAAATATCTTTTGCCCTTACTAAAAAGGGATGCTTCTTATCGCTCTTCACCTTGAAGAATGCCTCTCCTTCAATGCTTACTTCGCGATTATTTCCGAATGCTGCCGGATAATGAATGTGCGAATCACCGTTAAGCCATACCATTGTCCCATCCGGTAAATTCAAGGAGGTGCGGGATCCGATAGGGGAGACAATATCAACAAAAACATTTTTCTGTTGCAGAAATTGATTATACTGCCAATATAAAATGCCCAATGCTAACATTAAGGGGATGACAAGGATTGCTGCAACTCTTGAATAGGTGATGAAGATTTTTCTAAGGACCGGGATTTTGGATTTTTCGTCGATTTTCAGATTTAAATTAAAAAGTATATCTGAGAGATCTTTCATTGTTTCACCCTCATGCAAATTAAACTCATTCCAGTGAGTTTGCATCAATAATTCGATTTCAGAATCTTCTGAGAGGATTAACCTTTTTAATTCGAAATAATCGTTTCGTGAGTATTTGTTCCTGAAAAAACGCCTTAGTATGTTGAGTTTTTCTTCCATTTTTAACTGACTTATATGAGTATTATCCCTAAAAACGATTTTACCCTTAGTCAGTTGTTATTTTTTTCTGAAAATTAATGCGAAGAGAAGTAAGTCTTCAGTTCTTTCGGACTTGAGTCGTTCTTTTAAGAACTTCAACGCGGCAGTCAAATGGGCTTCAACAGTCTTAATGGAAAGTGAAAGTTGTTCCGAAATTTCGTGCAACGAATAGTTCTCTAACTTTCTTAGTATAATAATTTCCCTTTGCCGGGGAGGCAATTCTTCAATTAAATGATTGATGTGTTCCAGTAATGAATTGTAGTTGAGTAGATTAGAGGAGTGGTTGTCAAAGCTAACGAGATCATTCGCCAGATCATGCTTAAATTCCTGTTCCTTTACATTTTTAATCAAATGCTTCTGAATAAAATTAAATGCAATTTTAAAAAGATAGGCATTTATTGAAAGTTCCGGATCAAGATGGTGCCTTCGCTCCCAAATCTTCAGAAATGTTTCTTGTACAATTTCCTCTGCCTCTTTTTCCGATTTAAGATATCCTTTGGCAAAATAAAAGAGCTTTTGACTATAAAAATTAAAAAGTTGATTGAAGACCTGTTTATCACCATTCTTTAACTTGAGAATGTTTGTTTGATCAAAATCAACCAACCTTCTTTCCACAGTATTTTAATTTTTATTTATTAACCAAAGATATTAGAATTAATTGTATTAAGGATTAAATAACCAAGTATACTACTTATTTCCGAACTGATTTCAATTGATGCCATTGTTCAAAATTGCATAAGGAATAAGGTATTACAATCATAATTACCTTTTCTTCCAAACATTCACTGCCACTTCTTTCAGAATGGATTTACGCTTATTGATCCTGAATACTGAGGGAATTGTAGCAGTTTGGTCCGTTTTGACAAAATGCTCTTTCAGCAACTCATCCAATGTTTCAATTCCCCTGACCGGCTCGGCTGAACTGCGGTATCCACCCAACCAATTTTCAGGTTTGGTATATTTTTCATCCCAGTCATAGGCGGTCGCAATCACGAGGATACCGTTGTCGTTGATCCGCTTATGCAGCATGGAAATCAACTCTTTGGGTTGATAGATCCTGTCGAGGATGTCGTTCAACAGAACCAGATCATAGCCGCTGAAAACATTTTTGAGGTTGGCAAAATCGGACTGCAAAAATTTCACCTTGCTCACAAGTGACTTCAAATCAAAATCTTCCAGGGTCACTTGACGGTAATCACAAACCTCACCCTCCTCTGGGAAAATGTAATTAAATCTTCCCTGTTCCTGTAGCTGTGTTGCGACCTTTATGGTTCTGGCAGAAAGGTCTACGCCCGTGACCTTGTTGTAAGTGCGGGCCAACTCCCATGTGGTCCGGCCTGTTTTGCATCCCAGGTCGAGTGCGCATCGCTGCTGATTGGAAAGTTTAAGATTTGTGCAGAAATCTGCAATGGCCTGCTGGTAGTTTGGAATGCCAAGCGGGGAGCTTCCATAATGCGATTCACAATATAGAATTACCTCCGGATCAATTTCGTAGTTGTCATCTTTGATAACGACTTCCTGGTAAGATGAGACATACCTAAAGCCGGCATGTTGATAAAAATGACGTCTGAATGCATACCTGGAAGCCCGGATGGCCTCATTGCCGGTGGAAATCCAGGATCCACCCTTGATCATGTTGTGGCGGGTGTCGAAGGTAGGCGTCGAAAAATCATCGTAGTAAGGATGGATTTTGAATCCTTCATAGCTGGCTATGGGGGTCTCTGTCCATTGCCAGACATTGCCGATCAGGTCGTAAAAATCGCCGGATTTAAACCGATCGACCGGACAAGGACTCTGAAAATGTTCCAGATTGATGTTGCCGGGTGCCGATTCCCAGTCCGGCAAATCGGGGACATTGGCGCCGTCATGCAAGATGTACCACTCCTCCTCCGTCATCAACCGGATGGGTAATCCTGTTTTTTCTGTTTTCCAGTTACAGAATGCTTTAGCCTCCAGGTAATTGACCTCTACCGGCCAGTTCCAGGGCATATCGATCTCTTCGAAAACCAATCTTAATTGATAGTCATCTCCTTTTTTTCTCCAAAACAAAGGATGTTCGGCTTTTGCGAAAGTTTTCCATTTCCACCCCTCAGCAGTCCACAGGTATTCTTTCTGATAGCCCTCATCCCTGATAAATCCCAGGAACTCTCCGTTTGAACATAAAAATGCGGAGGCTTCAAATGAATCCACTTCAGCCTGATGGGTACCGTATTCGTTGTCCCAGCCATAATACGGATCATTGAATGGTTTACCAAGTGTGACCGTTCCTCCTTTGACCGGCAGTAATTTGTTCTTAGGCGCATCCCCTGCAGAGGAACAAGTTTTCCAACCGGGAATGGGTTTAAGATATTCCAGCGGAAGCTGACGGATCAGAACAGAGGAGGTCTCTATGTGTATGCGGGAATGTTCAATTCCCATCAGGATGATCCAGATCGGGTCTTCCCAACGAATGGGCAGTTGAACGGGGAGTGTTTCTATCTGGTTGACAACTATTTCGAAGACTTGTTTCCGGTAGCTTTTAATCTCCTCAATGGTTGGCCAATTGTAGTTGCTTTGATTGAGGTCGTCCCATGACATTTCATCCACCCCGATGGCAAACATAGATTCGAATTTTGGGTTGATCCGCGTTTCCAGAATCTTTGAAATTACCAGTTTGTTGATGTAGAATGCTGCCGTGTGTCCAAAATAGAAAATCAACGGATGGCGCAGCGGGTCTGCAGTACGGTACATCGCCGAAGTATCGGCAAATACTTCAAAGAGATGCTCGTCCAGGCTGTATGTTTTCTTAAAATAGCTTAGGATTTCGGCTCTTTTCTCTTCCGGGTCGCCTGTGTGCAGGTTGATAGTTTTGGTAATATATTTTGGATCCATATCATTGACGATTAAGGGATGATTAATTGAAAATTGGCTAATGATAATTAGTTGATAAAAAGTTTCACGCAAAGAACGCAAAGGAAGACGCAGAGAGCGCAGAAAAATACACACTTAATCTTTTTGCGACCTTAGGGTCTTCCATCGCGTTCTTTTCGTGAACGATACATATTTCTACAAAAATTTCCCAACCTCTTTTTTGAGATCAGACAATGCAAGGGCTACCGGTGAAGGATCTTCATCCTGGTAATTGCTGAAGATTTTTTTACTCAGCTCATAACCGGTCATTTTTGGATCTACCTCCTCTGCCGAACGGTTGATGATTGTGACCAACTTCTCTTTAGCGCCCCGAATGGTCTCCCAAAGGATGGGCGAAATATAGATCTGCTGGGAAAGATTGTGTTCAAACTCCTGCCGGATTGTCGTAAGCAGAATTTGGTGGTATTGTCCGGCTGTTAAATCCTGGGGAGAATGCCTGATCATCATGGATTCGGGCGAAATTCTTTCGAGGAAAAGTGTAAGCCGTTCGTATGCCTGAAGTTTTACCGGCGTCATCTCTTTGGTGTGCAGTACCCTGAATTCGAACTCCCGGCGGCGCTTGTCATTTTCGAGCATGTCACGGAAGAGGAAATAGGCGGTGACGAAGACAATCAAGGCAGGTAGTGTGATCTTCAAGATCTCCCAAAACCCATTGATATCGTTAGCCATAAGTTATCATTTAATGTTTAAAAATACGTTGAATCTTTACTTAGGTTTCTGAATCAGGCTGTAGTACTGAAAAAACTGGACGGCAAAGAAGAGGATGGTCAGAACCGCCATCAACAGGTATCTTCTGTTTTTGTACCGAAAATACAAGAGTGAGCACAATGAAAGTGCAGCGCCGGCTAAATTCAAATAGCCTGCTTTTACCAGAATCGTGGCTGTTTCTCTCATTTGACTGTTTTCCTGGTAAGAGACCGGGTCAATTTGAAACAGGTTGTAAAAAAGAGAGATCAATCCAACCACGATGAACATGCTCCAGCCCAAATAGGTAAAAGTCGATTTTTTATCAACAAATCCAATGACTACCAATACTATACCAATAAAAATTATCCACAGCGGAATGAGCATTGGAAGATAAAGTTCGTGATTTGGCATGGCGAAAAAAGATTAAACGGGTTGTTGATTTTGAAGATGCAAATTAGCAAATTATCCTGAAAGTCGTTTTATTTTATTGGTTGCAAGATGCAATAGCCATGTTTAATTATCATGATCATTTCGTACCGGGATTGTTTATGCATGGCTATTTCGTTATTTTTGCCCAAAACGATTTGATCAGATGACAAAAAATCAAGAGTTAACAGTCGACCCCAAGGCCAAAGGGTTAATATTTGATATTGATGGTACGATTTCTGACACCATGTCAATTCATCTTATTGCATATCAAGAGACTGCCGCGGAATACGGTTTCGAAATAACCCCCGAACTTTTCTTTAGTATGAGTGGAATACCGGCCTATCAGACGAGTGTCCTGCTCAAAGAAAAATTTGGGTTGGATTTTGATCCGCAGGAGTTTGCCGACAAAAAGGAGTACCACTTTCTTCAGAATATATACAAAGCCGAACCAATTAAGCCGGTGATAAAAATCATCCGGGAGTATACCGGTAAGCTTCCCATGGCCTGCGGAACTGGCGGTACCAGGTTCTATGCGAAAAAAACATTGGAACTTGCCGGTGTGCTTGACAATTTTGAGCACATCGTTACGGCTGAGGATGTGGAAAATCACAAACCCCATCCCGATACATTTTTAAAAGCGGCCGAACTGATAGGAGTAGATCCCGAATATTGTCAGGTATTTGAAGATAGTCCGCTTGGAATCAGGGCCGCTGAAACAGCAGGGATGATGGCCACCGATGTAACCCCATTTTATACGCTGAAAGTATAAAGGAAGGATAAAG
>JBBIUJ010000052.1:0-18213 GCA_037440345.1 Prolixibacter sp. | reverse complement strand
AAAATGGTTGACACCCAAAATGCTGTGCCATCCGGCGATCCATTTTCTATCTTCAAAATTCATGTTTTGGCCGCTGATGCCAAATAGTTCTGTCAGCCTGAAAGGAATGGCATACTGGTTGGCCACGCTGCTCAGGCATTTTGGCGTAAATGGTTGTTTGTCAATATTTAATCCCAGGTGATCGACTCCTGGTTGTTGCATTGAGCGATAGTGGAGCATGGCATTTCCTATCCGGTCGCGCACTTTCTCCAGCCCCTCTTCACCCAGGTAGTGGCCGGTAAATTTGACTCCGTTTAGATTGCAATAATTGTTGATTTGTTGGGTGAAACTCTCGTCAAATTGCTGTGCAACAGCCCGGAAATATTTCAGTCGTACCTCTCGCCAATCTCCCTTTTCTTCAAAAAGCAAATCGACTTTATCCAAAATATCATATCGATACAACTCTCTGAATTTTTTGGCTACCCAGGGAGAGTAGGAGAGTACCCCTTCGTTGGGCGTATTCTTATCAAAATATCTGGCATGAATGTGGGGCTCATCGGCGAAAATCGCGAAACGATAATCTTTGATTTTTGCTGCATATTTCTCAATGTAAGGCTGATAAGACACGTTTATAAATTGTCTGACCATCTCCGGATTGAAAAGATCGACATAGCTGGCACCATTGAAAAGGGGATTACCCATCGGTGCGGTGTGCTGAATATATTTATATTGTGCATCTTCCTTTAATAGCAAAGATCCTGCAGGCATGGGGGTTTCCTTCCGGATGCGGGCAAGTGATTTAGCACGGTAATCTTCACCCATTCGTGGAATAATCCCTCCGGCAAATCCGCTGGGCCACTTGTCTTCATCGTAAAACATTGCCCTGACACCTGTTTCCTGCGATTTTTTAACAGCCGCATCCATAATTTTCCACCATTCCTTACCAAGAAATTCTGTGATGAGTCCGTCGCGACTGTGCAGGTAGAAACCGCCAAATCCGGCATTTTTAAATTCATTGATTTGCGAGGCGATCTCTTTTTCTTCCAGCGAATCATTGATAGAATAAAAAGGGTAGGAACGAAAGGTCACTGGTGGATTGATGAATTTCTGAAAGTCCAGAGATTCTTCAAACCGGTCTTTCAGTGGTTGTGCTGTCAGTTGGTTGTTCAGCGAACACAACAGAACAATATTAATGGCAAGAATCAGGTAAAGCGGAAATACCTGTTGCCAAAGACTTGTCAGACGCTTCATTCTCATAAATTATTTAGCACCGAAAATTTCTTCAAACAATATTATAATAAAAAATTTGTTTTACAATGAAAACGTTTACATTTGTCGAAAAGATTACTATTTTTGTTGAAACCGAGTTTTCTTTTCTCAATATAAAACTGGAAATATGGCAGGAATGAGTGACGTCGCCAAACGGGCAGGCGTTTCTATCGCAACAGTTTCGAGGGTTTTGAATAACAGCGAGAGCGTTAACGAAGCCACCCGGATGAAAATTTTGAAAGCGATCAAGGAGTTGAAGTACCAGCCCAGCAGGGTGGCCAAAAGACTGCGCTCGAAAAGGGTATCCAGCAATCTTCTGGGTGTTTTGATCCCGGATATACAAAACCCGTTTTATGTGGATGTGCTGAGAGGAATTGAAGATGTGGCGTACAAGAACAACTATGCCATCATCATGTGCAACTATGGACAGGATGAGAAGAAGGAGATCATGTATCTGGATATTCTTCAGTCGGAGGCAATTGACGGACTAATTGCTGCACCGGTGAGCGAAAATGACCAGCGACTGAAAAGCATTATCAAGAATGGGTTCCCAGTGGTCTGTGTCGACAGGGGGCTTGCAGGTATAGATGTTGATATTGTATGGGTCAACAACGAAGAGGGCGCTTTCACTGCTGTATCTCACCTGGTAAAATCCAACTACAAGCGCATTGCCTATATTTCCGGGCTTCCTTCCATTCCTTCCAGCAGGATGCGTGAGAACGGTTATCGGAGGGCATTGGAAAAAAACAAACTTTTCGATCCTGAATTGATCAAAAGGGGAGATTCTTCCTATGAAAGCGGTGTCAATCTTTGTGCGGAACTGCTCGATCTGCCCAATCCCCCGGATGCCTTATTTACTGGAAATAACCTGATTACCCTGGGAGCGCTGGAAACTATTCACAAACGCAAGAAGCAGATTCCGGATGAAATAGCCATTGTTGGATTTGATGATATGTTTTGGTCCAGTTCCCTGAACCCTCCGCTTACCGCTGTTCGTCAGCCCGCCTACGAGATTGGGAAAAGGGCCGGAGAGTTACTTATTCAGCGGATCACCGACCCGTTGCGTCCATGCATCCAGATGACGCTGAACGCGGAACTGATGATTCGTAGTTCCTGCTGATTTCTTCACCTAAGCTTTCGATAAATAACCCGTATGAAGGTATATGAATTGATGGATTTGAAAATGTAAACGATTACAAATGTTAATAGAGCTGCAGGACCAATATATAATATGAATGATGATAGGAGAATATAGTGTTTTTTAGGGTTTGCAGCAACCGGTTAATCTTATGGAGAATATTGTTTTTTATCAGCCGGAAAGGCTTTATTTTGGAGAAGGGAGTTACTCCAGGTTTGTTCACTATTTGAACGATTCAGGAATGAAGCGTCTTTATGTACTGACTATACCTTATCTGCGCGAACAGCTTAATGCGGCAATTGGGAAAGGCCTTAACGGCAGTATTCAATATCTGATCAATGACAGCCTCAATTCTGAACCTTGCATCAGCGATTATTACCGGTTAACCGAGGAAGCCCGATCCTTTCAACCGGACGGGATCATTGGCATTGGTGGCGGAAGTGTATTGGATCTCTCCAAGATACTTGCAGCAATGCTTTACAACAATCAGACAATTGACGAAGTTTTTGGAATTGGATTATTGAAGGACCGGAAACTTTTTCTTGCATGTCTTCCTACTACATCAGGAACAGGTAGTGAGGTTTCGCCGAATGCCATTCTGATGGATGAGGGTGATGGCATGAAGAAGGGAATCATCAGCCCTTATCTGGTTCCTGATATTGCCTGTATCGATCCTTTACTGACCTCTTGCGTCCCACCTGATGTTACCGCAGCAACCGGTATGGATTCCATTACGCATTGCATTGAGGCATTTGCAAACCGGTTTGCCCATCCTCTGGTCGATTTGTATGCAATAGAGGGTATCAGGCTGATCAGTGAAAATCTGGTGAGGGCTTATCAGGATGGTTCTGACAGAGCTGCAAGAACGGCCCTCTCGATGGGTAGTTATTACGGCGGATTATGTTTGGGGCCGGTCAACACAGGTGCCGTGCATGCACTCTCCTATCCGTTGGGCAGCAGGTTTAGGGTGCCCCACGGACTGGCAAATGCCCTCTTATTGCCCTATGTTCTGGAATTCAACCTTTCGGCGGCTCCTGAAAGATATGCCAGGGTGGCTATTGCACTGGGCGCCAAAAGGTTGAAAACCGACGAACTTACTGCCCGTGCAGGGGTATCTGTAATCAGAAAACTGATGCAACTGTGCAAACTTCCTGGTAGGTTGTCGCAAATAGGAATTCCAGAAGAAGCTATTCCTGAGATGGCGGTATCGGCTGTGGCGATTCAACGGCTTATGAAAAACAATCTGCGGGAAATATCGGTGGATAATGCAATAGCCATTTATCAGAAAGCTTTTTAATCATGAAGAATTTATTGGGCAGTGGCAAGGTTATTATACCAATGGTAAGTCCGTTTAAGGAGGATCATACGGTTGATGAAGAGGCTGTTGTGTGCATTTGCGAAAACTTTGTCACTAGTGGTGTTTCCGTATTTGCATTGGGTACTACCGGCGAAGGTGATTCCATGTCTGCCGGTCAAAAAGAGTCGCTGCTAAAATATGTTGTGAGAGAAGCAAAGGGTAAAATAAAAATATATGCCGGATTAACCGGAAACTCTCTGTATCAGTCTATGGAGGATGCCAGGAGATATAGCGACCTCGGAGCAGAATATCTGGTTGCCAAATTACCTTCCTACTATCCGATCGATGAGACCCAAATGCTGCGTTACTTCAGTATTCTCGCTGATTCCGTGCAACTTCCACTCTATCTTTACAACATCCCGTCAACCACACACAACTCAATACCTCTGGGCGTACTGGAGAAACTGAGTGATCATCCGAAAATAGCCGGCACCAAGGATTCTGAGCGCGATCTCACCAGACTGGACGAATCGATTCGTCTTTGGGGGAAAAGAAAGGATTTCGATTTGCTGATCGGATGGGCGGCCATGTCGGTTTACGGATTGATCAGGGGAGCCAAAGGTATTGTACCAAGCACTGGCAACCTGACACCAGATCTCTATGCGCGGATGATGGAAAGTGTCAGGATTGGAGACGAGACACTTGCCTTGCAGTTACAGGAAAGGACCAACCGGATTTCTGCGCTATACCAGCAGGGTATGAGCTTGAGTCAGTCGATAGCTGCACTGAAGGTGCTGATGAAAATGAGAGGACTCTGCTCAGGCGAAGTACTTCCACCCATGCAAACTATGTCTGAAGAAGCTGAGAATATGTTCGTTTCGGATGTTTCCAAGGAATTTAAAAATTTAGTTTACTAATGGTCGAAATTCAAAAATATCTGCCTTATCTGGCCATTACGATGGGAGATCCAGCCGGCATCGGTCCTGAAATAGCCGCCAAGGTCTTTGCCATGGAAGGTCTTTACCAAATGTGCAGACCATTACTAATTGGTAATGCAGCAATCATGCAATCTGCGCTGTCGGTGGCAGGAGTGGATCTGAAAATACATCCGGTGAAGGGTGTGAAAGAGGCGATGTTTCAAGTTGGAACAATTGATATGATTGATCTTCCGGTAGGGCATCCTGAAAATATTGTGTCTGGTAAAGTATCTGCAATCGCCGGCGACATAGCCTTCAGGTCGGTCACCAAAGCAATTGAACTGGCCATGTCGGACGAGGTGGATGGAACCATTACCAACCCAATCAACAAGGCGGCCATCCATGCTGCCGGTTACCCTTTCTCGGGCCACACCGAAATATACGCACATCATACCAACAGTCCGAAATACGCGATGCTGCTTGCCGATGGTCGGATGAGGGTCATTCATGTGAGCACACATGTCTCGCTGCGCAAAGCTTGTGACCTGGTTAAGAAGGAGAGGGTTTTGGAGACGATCAGGCTGCTGCACGAGGGGTTGCAGATGATAGGCATTGAATCTCCGCGGATTGGGGTAGCAGGATTAAACCCACATGCAGGCGACGAGGGTCTGTTCGGAGATGAAGAGATAAACGAAATAGTACCGGCCATCCGGCAGGCAAGGGAAAGCGGCATTCTGGTCGAAGGGCCTTTCCCTCCGGACACCCTGTTCGCATTGGCTAATGGCGGACGATTCGACGGATGTGTTGCCATGTACCACGATCAGGGACATATTCCGTTCAAACTTACCGGTTTTGTGTGGGATGAGGGATCTGGCGCCATGAAGAGCGTAAGGGGAGTCAATATTACCCTGGGTTTACCAATTATCAGAACCTCAGTAGATCATGGAACTGCTTTCGAAATTGCCGGCAAAGGGATTGCCAGTCCTGATGCATTGATCTGTGCAGTGGATTATGCGGTTAAATTGTACCAATCAAAATTGAAAAACAAAAAATAAAGATATGATCGCTGTAATTGCCGATGATTTTACCGGCGCTGCTGAGATTGGGGGAGTTGGGGTCCGTTACGGACTCAAAGTCCTGATCGAAACAGTAGTTAATGGAGTTTATGATGTTGATTTGTTGGTAATCGCAACAGATACCAGATCAATGGGCGCCGAGGAAGCATCCCAAGAGGTAAGTTTAGTTCTGCACAAGCTCATAAAACTGAATCCGGAATTTATTTACAAAAAGATTGATTCGGTACTTCGCGGCCATGTGGCTGAAGAGCTGGAGACCCTGATGTTGCTGATGAATAAGAAAAAAGCGCTCGTTGTTGCACCTAATCCTTTGGTTGGGAGAAAGATAGAAGATGGAATTTACTTTGTTGACGACGTTCGGCTGGATGAGACATTTTTTACCGGAGATCCCGATTTTCCTGTTCGCTCATCACTTGTAACCGATATTATTCATACTTTCGAGTTTCCTGTTTATTCATTGGATTTGATTGATAAAAAGCCTGAATCAGGTATTTTTATTGCCAACGTAAGCAATCATGATGAGTTAAAACAATGGACGGCAAACATATCCCCGGACACGGTAGTTGCCGGTGGATCAGGTTTTTTTGACGCGCTACTGGAGGCCAGGTTTCAATACAGTGTTTCAGCCTACCAGCCCGAATTTTCATTTGGCGAAAACTCCCTGTTCATTTTCGGGAGTATGTTTCCCAAGAGTCAGGCATTGTTGAAAAAATTTGACAACAAAATCGTAGTCAGGAGTAATATGCCTGAAGCGATATATTATGCATCGGGTCAGACTGAAGCATTGATGAATGAATGGGCCATGGAGGTTACTGACAGTCTGAACGAAGGCTTCAGTGTGATGGTGACAATAGATTATCAGCCATTTGAGGAAGAGGGATTGTCATGCAGAATTAGGGAACATATTGGTCAACTTGTGGCCCTGGTAACAGCCAACTTCGAGCTAACTGACCTTTTTATTGAGGGAGGTGCAACAACTTCCACTGTACTGAAATACCTTGACATCACTAAACTGGTACCATTTTATGAAGCTGATTTTGGCGTTATTCAAATGAAGGCGGAAGGGTACCCAAAACTATGTATAACAACCAAACCGGGCAGTTACCTGTGGCCCGAAAAGGTTGAGTTCTAAAATTAACTAACCAGACTGATAAAAATGATACAGGCATCCTCGTTACATGTTATTGATTTTCTGATTATTATTATATCTTTTATTATCTCGCTTGCCGTTGGATTGTGGTTTGCAAAACGTCAGAAAACGACAAAGAACTATTTCATTGCCGGCGGTAAACTTCCTTCATGGGCCATTGGGATTTCCATTCTTGCCACCCTGATCAGCAGTATTACTTTTTTGGCCTATCCGGGTTCAGGGTATGCTTCCAACTGGATTTTGCTGGTGCAGGGTTTGATGGTGCCAATTGTGCTTGTTTTCTTCGTCTCATTTATTGTGCCGTTGTTCCGAAAAGTCATTAAGCTGAGTGCATATGAATATTTTGAGCGGCGGTTTGGTGTGTTTGCGCGAATGTATAGTTCAGTAAGTTTCGCCTTTACCCATTTTTCAAAAATGGGAACCGTTTTCTACCTGCTGGCACTTGCACTTTCCAGGATGATGGGAATGGACACCGTAACCTTGATATGGATTGTGGGGGTCGTAGTCATATTTATCACCCTGATGGGAGGAATGGAAGCCATTGTTTGGCTGGATGTTATCCAGGGATTCTTGCTGGTGGCCGGTGGACTTATCTCTCTCTTGATCATTTTGTTTACCACAGAAGGCGGACCTTCTGCCATTTGGAAAGTGGCTAGTGAAAACGGCCGCATCGGTTTCGGGCCTTTCGACTGGGACTTTGTCAACCTTACCTTTGTTGTGATGGTTCTGAACGGTATTTTTTATGCCATCCAAAAATACGGTACCGACCAAACGATCGTGCAGAGATACCTGACAGCCAAATCAGACAAGGAGGCAATAAAGGCTTCATTGATTGGCGTTTTACTGAGTGTTCCGGTTTGGGCCATGTTTATGTTTATTGGTACTGCCCTTTTTTCATACTATAAAATTTCAGGAGACATGCTTCCTCCGGGTACTAAGCCGGACGAAGTCTTTGCCTTTTTTATTATGACCAAGCTACCGGTTGGGGTGGTTGGTTTCGTAATTTCTGCGCTAATAGCTGCAGCCATTTCTACACTGAATGCCGATCTTAACTGTTTGTCAGCCATCTGTGTAGAGGATTACTATAGCAGACTAAGACCCCAAAGCAGTGACAAACTCAAAATGGTATTCAGTAAAATCTTCATCATTCTTGCCGGATTAGGGGCGATTACCATTGCACTTATTTATGTACGGGTTGGTACCAGCGGTGTACTTGATACCATATTTACGCTGTACGCGATTTTCTCAGGCGGTATTGCAGGAATGTTCCTTCTTGGAATATTTACACAAAGGGCAAATAAACAGGGACTCTATTTTGGTATCGGCGCCAGCGTTTTATTTACGGCCTATGCGTTGCTGACTTCCAATCCGGTCAATTTTAACGGTAAGAACCAGCTGCTTCTCGATCTGGGACGTTTGAATTTTACCCATCATGAGTACATGATTGGTGTATACAGCCATCTTCTTCTTTTTGTTGTCGGCTATGTTGCCAGTCTGTTTTTTAAAAGTGACAAGGAGACCAGATCGCTTACATATTATGGATATCTGGATTTGAAAATGAGGCAGTAAAAAATATTTTTTATCGGATAGAAAATTTTGTGATAAAATGTGAAAATAAAAATGTACATTTGGAGGCTTAATAAAATAAATGTAAACGTTACCATATATATAAATTGCATAAATACAGTTGTTTAATCAATTTTTAGCCAGCTATAAAAAGGAATATTAATGGAAACGATAACAGTAAAATTTAGACCAGTATTGAAAACAGGTCATGGAGATTGAAATTTTAACTTACCAGGATAACGCAAGAAAAACCAATTATAAACACATGAGAGATGAAAAAAAAGCTTAGAAAAATGTCATTAATGCCATGGTCCGACTTGAATAGTGGCATGGTGCACCTGATTATGTTTCTTCTTCTGGGACTTTTTCTCGTTGGGGAAGGTCAGACTGCATTTGCGCAAAACAATGGAGTCAGACTGACCGGAACTGTCAGGGATGAAGCGGGATCGCCTGTTCCGGGTGTAACAGTAATGCTGAAGGGAGCTTCAATTGGCACAATTACCAACAATGATGGTGTCTATACCCTGGATTCTCCGCAATCATCAGGAACGCTTGTCTTCTCCTTTATCGGGATGAAGAAGGAGGAAATGTCGTTCAAGGGTAAATCAACCATTGATGTGGTGATGGTCTCCGCCACAATTGATCTGGAGGAAATTGTAGCCGTCGGCTATGGTACGCAGCGGATGAAGAATGTTACCGGCGCGATCGGATCCGTCAATACCAAGGAGATCGTTGATCTGCCAACAGGAAATCTTGCGGCCTCACTTTCCGGTACAGTAAATGGACTTTCCGTTTCGGGCGGTCAAGCCCGGCCTGGTGTTGGAGCATCCTTAACTGTCCGTAACCCTTTCTCCCTTTCCAAGGTAGGAGGGAATACCAGTCCGCTTTATGTTATTGACGATTTTATCGCCGATGAGACTGCGTTTAATAATCTGGACGCTAATGAGATAGAGCAAATTTCCATCTTGAAGGATGCTTCGGCAGCCATCTATGGTGCACGTTCATCGCAGGGTGCAGTCCTGGTAAGAACCAAGCGTGGCGCCGAAGGGAAACCAAAAATATCCATCAGCAGTCAGTTTGGTACCAACGACAAAGTCTCTACGCCTGACATGCTTAATGCCTACGAATATGGCATTTTTTACAACCGCTATATGGGAATAAGCGGTAGGAATGTGACCTCTAGTCCGGTGACATCGTTTTTCCAACCGGATGAGCTTGAGACTATGAAAGGTTTGAATTACAATTGGTTAAATGACGTTTGGAAACCAAATACTTCTGTTAAGCAGAACATCAATCTGAGCGGTGGAAGCAATAATGCAACTTATTTTGCAAGCGTCTCCTATTTTAAACAGAATGGTAACCTGAGCACCCTGGATTATAGCCGCTGGAACTTCCGGGCTGGAGCCGACATTAAGGTGGCGAACCACTTTAAGGTTGGATTACAGGTTTCGGGCGATTATGGAGAAAGAAAACAAACTTTCAACAAGATTGGCGGCGAAATAGATGAAAACGATTATCTCTCTCTGCTGACCACCCCTGGTTATCTCCCTGGCTATGTCAGCGGATTGCCGATACTCAGGTATGGTCCCCTGAACAAAAGGACAGACAACGACATTATCTATTACAACTATTATGAAATTGAAAGACTCGCCAACCTTAAAACGAATCATCCGGCTGAAATCAGGATCAATACTGTCGCTGAGTACGATTTTGGATGGAGCAAAATACTAAAGGGACTGAAATTCAAGCTAGCCTATTCAAAGGGTATTACAACCAATCTTTACAACCAACTTGGTTCATCCTATACCGGTTACTATTTCACCTCCCGTTCGGGGAGTGGAAACCACCTGTATGAGGGTGATCTGACCAGTTCTGCCAAAACCTACACGGTCAAAAACGGGAACCGTTTGCTGCGCGATGGTGACCGAGGTGATTCCTATCAGCTGAATATGAACGCCGTGTACGAACGTAATTTTGGAAAACATAACATTAGCGGGCTCTTCTCAATTGAGAAATCTGAATCTCAATACGAAAAGGTTCGCTACTACAAGGACGACCCGTTGCCGTTTACCAACGGACAGTCCAACACCGCAACCGGTACAGCCGACGGCGAAACAACTCGTACAGAGGCAGGTATGCTCTCCTATATTGGTCGTTTAAATTATTCATACGCAGATAAATACCTATTCGAATTTCTTTTCCGCTCTGATGCGTCCACCAAATTTGCTCCGGTAAATTATTGGGGAACCTTCCCATCCTTTTCAGCCGGTTGGGTTATTTCCCAGGAGCCTTTCTTCAAGAATAATGTCAATTGGATTGATTATTTGAAAGTAAGGGCTTCGGTAGGATTTCTGGGTAAAGATAATACAGGCGCATGGCAGTGGCGTCAGCGCTACACCTTCCAGGGTAACAAGGGGACAGTACTTGGGACGAACGCCTCAGCCAATGTAGGCTGGGGGCTGAAGATGGAAGCTGCCCCTAACTACAATGCCACCTGGGACAATACTACCAAGCTGAACCTTGGTTTTGATACCAAATTTTTGAGGAACAGGCTCTCAGCCAACATCGATGCCTTCTTTGACCGCAACAATAACCTTCTGGTTCGCCGCGATGCCCTGGTGCCCGTGACAATTGGAGGAGCAATGGCGGAAGAGAACTTTGATGCTATCGATGCGTATGGTATAGAGTTGTCGCTCTCCTGGAGAGATAAGATAGGTAAAGATCTGAACTATTATGTCAGATTGAACACCGGATTGAACAATGCAAAATACCGCAAAAAAGACTGGCCACAGATATTTGATTACAATGATGTTTATCCAAATGGTCCGGTTGATATGGGCGCCTGGGGATACAATGCCCTCGGAATGTTCCGCTCACAGGCCGACATTGACAGTTATGTGCAAAAATACAATATCACCAAAGTATTTGGCTCAGACATTACTCAACTAAAGCCTGGAATGTTATACTACCGTGATGTTCGTGGAACGATGAATCCGGATGGTACTTATCAGGGACCGGACGGTATCATTGATGACAAGGATATGGTTAGATTATCTAAAAAATCCGGTAATCCATACGGATTCTCAGTAACTCTTGGGGGTGACTGGAAAGGATTCAGCCTGTCGGCCCTTATTGGCGCTTCATGGGGTGGTTTCTCCGAAGTTCCTTCCAGTGCCAGGTATATTACTGCCAATCAGGCTGATTACATGAATGTGCCAAAATTCTGGAATGACATGTTTACACTTCCGACACTTGATGCAAGCGGCAATGAGATTGCAGGAACCGGAAATGTTACTGCGAAATATCCAAATATGTACTGGAATGCCTTTAACAATGTTACCTCAGATTTCTGGCAGATTAACTCATTTAGGATGACTTTGCGAAATATGACCATTGGTTATTCACTGCCGCAAAAACAGGTTAGGCAGATCGGTTTCGAAGCCTGCCGTTTTACTTTGACGGGAATGAATTTGCTTAACTTCTACAATCCACTGCCGGGCAAGTTCATGGACATCAACAGCAATTATGGTGCCTTTCCAAATCTGAGAAGCATTACACTTGGACTCAATCTTTCATTCTAAACATTAACGGCATACAACCATGAGAAACATTACATATAAAATTAGTTTATTGTGCCTGGTGTTTGTGGCAATAGCTTCAAGTTGCAGCGATCAGTTCCTGATTGATAAAAAGGACTTTTCCGGTTTCAATGAGGAAATATACAGCAATGTTCTGACCGCCCAGGCCAAAGTGGATTATCTCTATTATTTGTGTCTGCCACCTGCAACATATGGCAGTCCTGATACTTACAGCAAATCTACTGAGGAATATCCCGGTTCCACCACTTACAACCAGCTCACTGAGAAGACTTCAAATGACATCGATGACGAATTTTACAAGAGCCAAACGGGTGGTCCTTACGCGTTTATCCGCGAATGCAATATCTTCCTTGATAACATTGACAAGGGTACACTGAAAGAGGCAGAGAAGGCTACCATGAAGGGTGAAGTCTATTTTTGGCGAGCCTGGAACTATTTCAATCTCGTCCGGTTTTATGGGGGAGTACCGATCGTTTTGACTGCACAGAACGCAATTTTGGGTGATGCAAATCCTGATTTAACCGATCTGGTCATACAACGTAGTTCAACAGCAGATTGTATCAAATTGATCACTGCCGACCTTGATAAGGCTATCTCCTTGCTTCCCGGTACTTGGCCGGATTCCAACTGGGGTCGCATTACTTCCGGTGCAGCCGCAGCTTTCAAGGGCAGGGTGCTACTAACATATGCCAGCCCGTTGTTTAACAGAAACATGGACGTTACCCGCTGGCAGGCTGCTTACGATGCCAACAAGGCCGCACGGGATTTACTCGTTCAAAACGGTTTTGGACTGGTTTCCGCAAATACGCAGCGTGCCAAAAACTGGGAGAAAATGTTTGTTACGGCCAAAACTACCGAGGCTGTGATGACGAACCTTAACAACAATGTCACCACCGATTCATACAAAAAGAACAACGGATGGGAAAACGCATCCAGGCCCAAGGAACTCCAGGGTGGAGGCGGTTATGGCGCTACCGCAGAGTTGCTTGATATTTTCCCGATGGCAGATGGTAAACATCCGGGTCAGAGCACAGCTTTTGCCTACGATCCGTTGAAGTTCTACAAAAACCGCGATCCCCGTTTCTACAGGACTTTCGCCTTCAACGGTGGTGTTTGGCCTTATGGCGCGAACACAACTTACACTGTCTGGACCTACCAGTGGTTCAAAGATCAGACTGCTGTTAACAATGCCGTTAATGTGGAAGGATCGGGATTTGCTGAATATGCAGGTCACGTCAATACCGGAATATACATCCGCAAGAGAAGCGATCCTGCTGCCGGTTTTACCGATATCGATAAATTTACGCGCTCTGCCTCTCCGTTCATCGAAATACGTTTCGCTGAAGTATTGCTCAATCTTGCCGAATGCGCAGCTGGAATCGGTCGAGTAGGTCTTGCCGACGAAGGTTACCAGGGATTGATAGCCCTTCGTGCCCGTGTAGGTATCCCGGCAGGAAATGATGGATATTATGGAATTCCTTCTGGTCTGGATAAATTTGGACTGATCAGGGAAATTCTTTTCGAGCGCCAGATTGAGTTGGCCTTCGAAGGTAAGAGGTTCTGGGATATGAGAAGATGGATGCTTTGGCTTGACGATCCGGCAGATCAGAATACCACCTGTGCCCAATTGGGCATTGCTCCGATGAATGGATCCCGCCGCCATGGTATTATCCTGGCTGTGAAGCCAAGTGTATACACGGCCGGTAGCTCAGGTCTATCCAACGATATCTTTAACCCGCTGAGTACAAAATACAATGCAACGAAAGTTACCCGTGCAGGTATTGCGCTGAATCCGGATGATTCGGACGCCAATTTTGCCGCGCAGGTCGCTAAGTTGGATGCCTTCTATGACGCAAATCTGCAAAGGGTTACAACCAATTTTATCGATCCTACCAGTGCGCCGTTGTTCAGTACGACTTACAGAAGCAAGTACAATTTTCTTGGTATCAAGCAAAGCGTGCTGAAACAATCACCCTACCTTTTCCAAACCATGGGATGGGACGATTATTACGGCGCAACCGGAACTTTTGATCCATTAAAATAGACATGATTATCAGAAAGGGGAGGGTCAGGTGAACTCCCCTTTCTGTTATTTAGTAAGACGCCTGGTTTACGTTAATTTTTAGGAACCCCATGACGAAGTATTTCAGATTTACCGCCTTAACCTCCATATTGTTATTAATTTTTCTTCTGGCGAAAGCGCAATATCCAACCATTCCTGCGGATGTTCAGGCTGCCAGTGACAAACTGATGGAGGAGACCCTTCGTCATTCGGATGCTGCCTGGAAAATCGCCTATCCGATTGTCCTTTCTGAAGCCGAACATGGCCGTCCCTACATCCCCTGGGCTGCACGTCCCGTGGACCTGCCACAGGCTGAAATTCCTGCCTTCCCAGGGGCCATGGGAGGCGGCGAATTTTCTTTCGGTGGACGTGGCGGGAAAGTGATCATCGTTACATCATTGGCCGACGAGGGTCCGGGTACGTTACGTGAAGCATGCGAAACAGGCGGAGCCAGGATCATTGTATTCAACATCTCAGGTCTTATCCGCTTGAAAACCCCTCTAATTATAAGGGCTCCCTATGTCACGATTGCCGGTCAGACTGCACCGGGCGATGGTATCTGCGTGGCTGGTGAAACTGTCTGGATCAACACCCACGACGTGGTGATCCGCCACATGCGGTTCCGCAGGGGCGAGACCTGGGTAGGACGCCGCGACGATTCCATCGGTGGCAATCCGGTCGGCAACATCATGATTGACCATGTCTCTGCCAGTTGGGGCCTCGATGAAAATATGTCGATCTACCGCCACATGTACAACGATAGTACCGGGAAAGCGGAGGCAAAACTACCTACCGTGAATATCACGATTCAGAATTCAATCTTTTCTGAAACGCTGGATACCTGGAACCACTCTTTTGGCAGCACTTTGGGCGGCGAAAACTGTAGTTTCATGAGAAATCTCTGGGCCAATAATGCGGGCAGAAACCCATCCATCGGCTGGAATGGTATCTTTAATTTTGCCAACAATGTGATATTCAACTGGGTGCACAGATCAATAGATGGCGGCGACTACACTGCCATGTACAACATCATCAACAATTATTTCAAACCCGGACCTTCCACGCCAACCAATACGCCAATTGGTCACAGGATACTGAAACCGGAATCCGGCAGAAGCAAACTGGGACATTTGGTCTTTGGTCGTGCCTATGTCAATGGCAATATTGTGGAAGGGAATGAGCAGGTCACAAAAGACAACTGGAATGGCGGCGTGCAGGTGGAAGAATTACCGGATGCCGGTAAATATACTGCTGCCATGAAATGGGAGAAGCCTCTGCCAATGCCTGTGTTCCCAATTATGACAGCTCAGGAGTCATTTGGATTTGTGCTCGAAAATGCGGGTGCTACTTTACCGAGAAGGGATGCGGTTGACTTGCGTGTAACTGAAGAGGTTCGCACCGGGGTTATCACATATCCTAATAATGTAAATCTGGACAATGTGCCTAAATTTAAGGTTCGCAGATTACCCATCGATTCCTACAAAAAGGGAATCATCACCGATATTTCCCAGGTTGGGGGATACCCTGAGTACAAAAGCGCCGAGCCTTTGAAAGATTCTGACAATGATGGAATGCCGGACACATGGGAGATCAAATACAAACTGAACCCGAATGACCCAAATGATGCGGCACTCGACTGCAATGGGGATGGCTATACCAACATCGAGAAGTACATCAATGGCATCGATCCGAAGAAAAAAGTCGATTGGAAAGATCCCAAAAATAATTTTGACACTCTGGCTAAAAAGAATAAATGAGATTATCTGTCTGCTTTTCGATATTACTGTTATGCTGTTCGCTGACTTCATATTCACAAACGCAGGGTGAGAAGGAGGCTGCCTATACCCGAACCATCCTGGTAAGGGCCGAAAAAATTGTTGCTCCTCTTGGAATTGCTGATACGGTAAAGGCAGGTAAGGTCAGGGATCTGATCATGCAGCAATACCGCAACCTAAATGAAATTTATACCGATCGTGACAAAAAATTGGCTGCGGCCAAAGAGCTGAAGCAAACGAATCAGGATTTGGCCAAGCAGCAAATTCAAAATACTGAAAATGAGGTCAACGCGAGATTATATACGCTCCATTTCGAATACCTTTCAAAATTGATGCTTTTCCTGACCTCAGCTCAGATTGATCAGGTGAAAGATGGGATGACATATGGCGTCCTTCCGTTGACTTTCAATGGTTATTTAGCGATGATCCAAAATCTTTCGGAAGAGCAAAAACAACAAATCATGGTGTGGTTGGTGGAGGCCAGGGAGCATGCAATGGATGCCGGTTCTTCGGATGAAAAACACAAATGGTTTGGAAAGTACAAGGGCCGAATTAACAATTGGCTTTCATCGGTAGGGTACGATTTGAAAAAAGAGGGTGAAGATTGGCAGAAAAGAATTAAATTGGAGGAGAATAAATCCAAATAATGACACGATGAAGATTGCCAGTTGTTTGCCGGGTCGATTGTTCAATCAGTTTTTTTTCTGCCCGAATATTACACTTTTACTGGTTATTTTATTGATATCAAGCGGTTTTGCTTCGGCGGTGAATGTTCCGAAAACAAAACCGGTTCTTCCCGTTTCCCTGGGACCGGATGGTCGACTGATCTATACTACCGATGCACATGGGGATCGGGTTCCGGATTTTTCGTGGTGCGGATACATGGCAGGCGAACAACGTGTGCCATTTGTGCCGGTACGTGTGGTAGTTCCTGCCCAGCCCGGAGATGCAACTCTGCGAATTCAGTCAGCCCTGGATTATGTTGCTTCCCTGCCTATCGACAAGGATGGCTTTAGGGGTGCTGTTTTACTGGGTTCAGGCGTTCATGCGGTTGAAGGAGAACTGAGAATTAGCGCATCCGGCATTGTTTTGCGGGGCAGCGGTATCGGTGCCGAAGGGACCATATTGGTTGCTGCGGGCGATGATCGCAGAAATTTCATCACAATTTCAGGACAGAATGACAAAAATTTATCTCCGGAGACAAGGATAACAGACGCTTATGTTCCTGTAAATGCCATGCAATTCAATGTTGCCAGCAGGGATTTTAAGGTTGGTGACCTGATTCAAATTCACAGGCCTTCCACTTCCGCATGGATCAAAGCCATTGGCTGTGACCATTTTGGCGGGGGTATCACCTCCCTTGGCTGGAAACCCAGGGAGCGCGACCTCTTCTGGGATCGGAAAATCACCTCCGTGGACGGTTCTACCATCAAAATTGATGTGTCCATAACGACTGCGTTGGACAGTAGCTTTGGAGGAGGATTGGTTTCAGTGGTCAAATGGCCTGGCCGAATCGAGAGGTCCGGAATAGAAAATATGCTGATCCGGTCGGCCTTCGATGCTGCCAATCCAAAAGATGAGGCCCATAGCTGGATGGCTGTCGTCGTCGAAAATGCGCTGAATGTATGGGTCAGACAAGTCGATTTTGAGCACTTTGCTGGTTCTGCGGTATCAGTTTTTGAGACAGCCCGACAAGTAACAGTAGAGGATTGCAGGTCTTTTGCGCCGGTATCGGAGGTTGGTGGACAAAGACGTAATACCTTCTTCACAACCGGTCAGCAGACGCTCTTTCAGCGCTGTTATGCCGAACAAGGTTACCACGATTTTGCAACGGGTCTTTGTGCCGCCGGTCCAAATGCCTTCGTCCAGTGCGAATCGAAGCTCCCGTACAGCTTTAGCGGGACCATCGACAGTTGGGCTTCAGGGGTACTATTTGATGTGGTGAATGTCGATGGTCAGGCTCTTTCCTATCTGAATCGCGGCCAGGACGGTCAGGGTGCCGGTTGGAGCGCTGCCAACAGTGTTTTCTGGCAATGCAGCGCGGCTCGTGTGGATTGTTTCAATCCGCCAACTGCCAACAACTGGGCGTTCGGAACATGGGCACAGTTCTCGGGCGATGGGTATTGGTCCGATTCCAACAACCATATCCGCCCGCGCAGCCTCTATTACGCCCAGCTTTCAGACAGGCTAAACCGGAATATGGAGGGCCAGTCTCAATTGCTTCCGGTCGAAACGGAGGCTTCCAGCAGTCCTTCCGTTGAGGTGGCAGCCCAACTCAACGCCAAATCATTCCAGCCTCCGGTACAATTAATCGAATGGATTGGAAAAGCTGCATCCCGCAATCCAATTTCCCTGTCGGCATTAGGTATAAGGACAATTGATCAG
>JBBIUJ010000051.1:0-18286 GCA_037440345.1 Prolixibacter sp. | reverse complement strand
CATAGGCTGTCCGGGCAAAACCACACCGGTTGCATTCAATTTTCCGGGAATTGCCTGATGCATTTGGTACCAGATACCCGGAATATTCAAACTTAGGTGCATGTCATTGGCCAGCAGTGGCTTGCCAGTAATGCTTTTCTTACCTGAGACCGCCCAATTGTTGCTGCCCCGAAATACGTCCAGGCCAAGCTTATCTACAATTGAAGCCGTTTCCGAAAGTTTATTGAGAACCTCAGCAGTACTGTTATCCAACTTAAAATCAGGATAAATGACGGTATTATGAACAGAATCCATACCCGGAATCATATACCTGGAAAGTTCAGGACCCAGTTTCTGACGCATTTGATTAAACAATATCTCGAAGGGCCATCCTGTTGAAAGGTCCCAGGCCATATATCCGATAAGGTTTAGCGAGTGTTCCGGCAACCAAGGTTCGGGTTTATAACCAAGGATACCAAATTCAGGGGGAAGATTATTACCGGCTTGCCGAATATACTGGTTCACTCCATCGGCAAAGGATTCGACACAGGTGCGTACATTTTCATCTGCTCCTGCAAAAACCCTTCTCGATTTTTCAGTGAACCGCAATGAGCGAAAAAGCAAATCGGCATCGACAACCTCTTTCCCGAAAATCTCAGCCAATCTGCCCTGCGTCACCCTGCGGAGCAGATCCATCTGCCAAAGCCTGTCCTGTGCCATGGCAAATCCTACCGCCATGTACAGATCATGTTCATTCTCAGCATAAATATGGGGAATGGCGAATGAATCCCGCAACACAGTAACATCAGCAATAAGTCCAGACAATTTAATGTCCTTATTATAATTAGGTAATGCTTTGGATTTAAAATGATTAATAAATAGAAATCCGCCAATCACCACCACGCTGATAACAACGCTTACAACCAACAATAATTTTTTCATCCCCAAATTGTTATATATTTATTTAAAGGAATCTGGACCCTCAACCATCTTTTATCCCTTTTGGCACATACAATATTGATCGCCTACTACAAATAGTATAAGATAATCGACAAGATAATAATATAGTCCGTCAGATAGATATTGTTGTCAAAAAAAAACGAGGAAAACAAAAGATATTATTCTTTGTCTCCCTCGTTACAATTGTTTGAACTTCTGAGCCACTCATGGGACTCGAACCCACGACCTGCTCATTAAGAATGATGACTATCCAAAAAAACGAGGAAAACAAAAGATATTATTCTTTGTCTCCCTCGTTACAATTGTTTGAACTTCTGAGCCACTCATGGGACTCGAACCCACGACCTGCTCATTACGAATGAGCTGCTCTACCAACTGAGCTAAAGTGGCAGGTGAATTGAGCATGATAGTAAAAACAACAATCAAAATGATGATTCACATCATGCGAATCGATGATCGACGCAATCAAATCCATGTGACCATTAAAAAAACAGATTATTATCACATGAACCGCAAAAATATAAAAATGTTTCAGACTGGATGGAGTGAGGATATTAATTTTCCCAGTCCAAAATAATTTTTCCGCAATTACCCTCTTCCATGATTTCGAATGCCTTCTGAAATTCGGTGTAATGGAAGCGGTGTGTAATGACCGGTGCGATGTTCAAACCCGATAACAACATTTTCTCCATTTTGTACCAGGTTTCATACATCTCGCGGCCATAAATGCCTTTCAGTGTCAAACCTTTGAATATTACTTTGTCCCACTCGATTTGAGTGGTATCCGGCAATATCCCCAAAAGGGAGATCTTACCGCCGTTGTACATCGATTTAATCATAGTATCGAAAGCAACAGGAGAGCCGGAAACTTCGAGGCCAATATCAAATCCTGCAACCATTCCCACCGCTTTCATGGCATCATGAAGGTCTTCCTTCATGGGATCAATCACGAGGGAGGCCCCCATTTTCCTTGCCAGCTCCCTGCGGTATTCACTTACTTCTGATCCCACAACGCTCCGTGCACCTACGAATTTACAGATGGCAATGGCCATGCAGCCAATCGGTCCACCGGCGCCCGTTACCAGTACATCCTCCCCAATCAGAGGAAAGGAGAGGGCAGTGTGGGTTGCATTTCCCAGAGGATCCATGATGGAGACAAACTCGTCGGGTATCCGGGAGTCGATGTGAAGCACATTTTCAGCGGGTACAGCGACATATTCGGCAAATCCGCCGTCGCGGTTCACGCCGATTCCAATGGTATGGTCGCAAATGTGTTTCCGTCCTCTGCGACAGTTGCGGCAGAATCCGCATGCGATGTGTCCTTCCACTGTAACCCGCTCACCAATACTTACTTTTGTAACCTCATCACCGATTTTGACGACTCTCCCCACATACTCATGGCCAATGGTCATAGGTGTTTTGATGGTTTTCTGGGCCCAGGCATCCCACTTATAAATGTGAAGGTCAGTACCGCAAATAGCAGTTTTACTGATCTTTACCAGTACTTCGTTGACTCCGGGTTCCGGAACAGGAACATCTTCCATCCATAAGCCTTTCTGTGGCAGACTCTTTCTTATAGCTTTCATTTATTTATATTTTGTTTTAAATGGCCAAAAGGAATACCTATCCGCCAATTGGAAAATTCAGTTGGTCCCGACTTTCGGGATGGGTATTTCATATTACATGCGATATTAATACAAAGTAAATAATTATTGAAGCTACAAATCCTAATAAATATCACAGTTTGCTATAAACTCTGTCCATTGGGAATTATAGATTAGAGAAGCAGTTTTCAAAAACTGTGAAGTTGATTAATTTTATCCAAAATTTAAAAGTGTGTAAAGTGAAAAGTATAGCATTGTTTCTAGCGGTTTTCATGATTCTCCTGTCAGGTAATGGCGTATCTGCCCAAAATCTCTCTTTTGGAATCCTGACGGATGTTCATTACGCTGCAATAAAAGACAATGGAACACGAAAATATAGTCAGTCTCTGGATAAAATAGCCCAATGCATTGATACAATGAATCAGATAAAAGTTGGCTTTTTAATCGAACTGGGTGATTTCAAGGATATACCGGTACTTCCGGACAGTGAGGCGGCCCTTGGCTTTTTAGGAAAAGTCGAAACAGCTTTTTCACGCTTTCGCGGAGATCGGTACCATGTTCTCGGTAACCATGATGAAGATTGCATCTCAAAAAGTCAGTTTTATTCCATTGCAAAGAACAGTCATATAAGTCAGAAGAGGAGGTACTATTCTTTTCAAAAGGGAGGCTATACCTTTGTTGTTCTGGATGCTTGTTTTGATTCTACAGGTGCCCCATATGACCATGGACATTTCGACTGGAGTGATTCAAATGTGCCTGAAAAAGAGTTGAAATGGTTTGAAAATGAATTAAGACACTCCAATAAGCCAGTCATCGTATTTGTTCACCAATTGTTATACGGGAATTCAAAAGTGACTATTAAGAATGCTGCATCAGTAAGGAATATTTTGGAGGAGAATAAGAAAGTTAAGTGTGTTTTTCATGGCCATGACCACAAAGGTGGATACGAAAGGATCAAAGGAATCCATTACTATACCTTGAAGGGAATGGTTGAAGGAAATTTCCCCGAATCCAACAGTTTCGCGTTGGTTTCGCTCTCGAAGGATTCAATAAAGATAAAAGGTTATGGAAATGCTGTATCCATTTCTCTTCCAATATATTAACCACGTACCGCCTCACTTATATCTCATATCTCATAACTGTGCTAAAGTACCTTATCCTCCTTCTCTACATCCTTGCAATGATCGGAATAGGAATCTACTCTTCGAGGAAGATCCGAACCTCCGTCGATTATATGGTTGCAGGCAACAGGGGAAATGTGTGGCAAATTACAGGTTCTTTGCTGGCCACAATTATTGGCAGTACTGCGATTCTTGGCAGCAGCGATCTGGCATTTTCCCAGGGATGGGCTGCTGCCTGGCTGATGTTGTCCGCTGCTTTCGGACTTTTGCTACTGGTTGTGGTAGCTCCCATGGTGAAACGGCAGGGAAAGTATACGTTACCACAATTGATTGGAGATCAGTATGGAAGGGAGGCCAAAATCATCGCCTCTTTTGTCATCCCCATTGCCTGGATTGGTGTCATTGCGGCTCAAATGATCGGAGGAGCAAAAGTGATGAACAGTTTCTTTGGATTGCCCTATGAAGGATCAGTATGGGGAATTGGTATTTTGTTCATCTTCTATACTGCCATTGGCGGGCAGGTATCGGTCATAAAAACAGATTTGGTTCAGTCATTCATTATTATTCTTGGTGTACTGGCGATTGCCTGTTACCTTTTCTTGTGGACGCCTGTTAATTTGGGAGAGATGACCCAGCTCAAATTTCCTTTCAACGATGCCTTTCATCCCATGGATCTCTTTGTCCTGTTTTTAACATATTCCACCACATTTCTGGTTGGACCGGATATTTATACAAGGCTATTTTGTGCAGAAAATGAAAAGGTAGCCCGAAGAAGTGTATTGCTAACTGCGCTAATCCTGATCCCATTTGCCTTTTTGATCACCTACCTCGGAGTATTTGCTGCCCATCAATTTCCATCGTTTGACTTTAAGCAAGGTTCATCATTGATTTCGGTTCTTAGTTATATTCTGCCTGAATGGGGGATAGGATTGCTGGTTGCAGCCATTCTTTCGGCCGTCATGTCTTCTGCTTCTACAACACTGTTAACCTCCTCTGTGATAGTGGCAAATACCATTCACAAAGATCTTGATACTCCGGTTTCAATTAGGCAAACCAAATTCATCATGCTGGCTCTTGGACTGTTAAGCATTCTGCTTTCGCTCCGGGTAACCTCAATCGTCCAGTCGCTTTTGATTGCCCTGACCTTTTTTTCAGGAGCCTTTATTCTGCCTGTCTTGGCAGGATTGTTCGGATTTAGAAATAATCGGTTACAAAGTAATATGGCAATGATTTTGGGTGGCATGATGGCTTTGGCAGGTAAGATAACAGGAATTTTTTCTGACAGCAAAATTGGTAACCTACTTATTCTGGGGGCATTTTGTATCAATGGGGTCCTACTTTTTCCTGGGGGTACCTGGATGAAAAGATCAAAGACCAAGAACAATCAATGAAAATATCATAAATATCACTAGATCTGATTATTAATAATTTTTGATTCAATCTTGTTTAGTTAATGAACTCCGCAGGAGTTGCCTATGATTAACCCCCAGTGCAACTGGGGGAGGAGCGGAATACAAATCTTCACAAACCTCAACGGGGTTACCGTTCTAAGTATTGCACCCTTAATCTTGAAATTGCCGGGTAACTCCTTCAGAGTTTATCAACTACACGACGTTGATTTGTAATCTGTTATTTCATGAATGTTTTCTGGCAAAAAGTTATTTAGCATCATATTTTCAGCGATTAGACCATTCACGAGTAGAACAATTCTGCTCTTCTAAAACATTCCTCAGGGTATTGATCAGTATTTGTCAAAATCCATTAAATTTGCACACCGAAATTAAATTTGTTTTCAAACTATGGGACGCGCATTTGAATACCGTAAGGCCAGGAAGATGAAACGTTGGGGCGCTATGGCCAAAACATTTACGAGAATTGGCAAAGAGATAGCCATTTGTATCAAAACAGGAGGACCTGATCCTGTTTCTAACTCCCGTCTAAGGGTACTCATGCAGAATGCCAAAGCTGCCAGTATGCCCAAGGAGAATGTCGAGCGTGCCATAAAAAAAGCGACCTCAAAAGACCAGGCAGATTACAAGGAGGTCGTTTATGAAGGTTATGGACCCTTTGGTATTGCCATGTTGGTTGAAACTGCGACAGATAACCCGACACGGACTGTTGCCAATGTGCGCAGTTATTTTACGAAATTGAACGGATCACTTGGTACTACCGGATGTGTGGATTATATGTTCGAACGAAAATGTCAGTTCAAGATTGTCGGCAAAGAGGGGCTGGATATCGAAGAACTGGAATTGGAGATGATAGATTTTGGTGTTCAGGAAATTTTTGAAGAGGATGAGAACGTAATTATTTACGGCGATTTCGAAGCCTTTGGTCCAATTCAAAAGTATCTCGAAGAGAATAACTTTGAATTGGTAAGCGCCGATTTTGAAAGAATTCCTTCAGAAACCAAGGAACTAAACGAAGAGCAAATGGCCGTTATCGAGAAGTTGCTTGCGAAATTTGATGAAGATGAAGATGTTACAAACGTCTATCACAACATGAAAGAATAAAAATTTAACACTTTTTGACTAAAAAAATTAGAAGAATAATTTGGATAAATGTCAAATATGTATTATAATTGCTCTGTAATTGATTTGATCAATAATAATATTTAACGTACCCTTTCACACTTTGAAAGGTTATTTAGGTTAGGTTTAGGTTAGGTAAAGCGGGGAGGTTTTCATACTCCCTGCTTTTTTTTATAGTACACCCTTCTTTTTTAAAATTTGTAGTTGCCTGCCAATTCAAATGGATTAATTTTGGTGGTATCAAACCAACATTCAATGACGGCGTTCCATCCAACCAAATATCATCTCCAATCCCTATGTTGCGGAGCTAATTATGCAGACAAAAATTGGGAACTTCAATGTCCGCAACCTCATCAGCCTAGTCTCATCAGGGCAATCTACGACATCCAGCAAATAAATGTGCATCCTGAATATTCCGGTTTGTACCGCTTTGCCGACTGGTTGCCGGTCGAACGAATGCTGGAAGGTTCCGGCACTCCGGTTACCTTTAAGAGTGGTGGCTTGTCGAAATTGTTGGGCCTGGATCAATTGTACATCACTTTCAACGGATACTGGCCGGAGAGGGGCGCCTTCATGAAATCAGGTACTTTTAAGGAATGTGAGGCCTATTCCGTTTGTGCCAGGACAAATCGTTCAAAAGGTGTTATGGTCGTTGCCTCTGCCGGAAATACAGCAAGGGCCTTTGCCCGGGTCTGTTCACAAAACAAGATTCCTTTGTTGCTGACCATTCCACAGGACAATTTGCGGGCATTATGGTTTGATCAACCGTTGGATCCCTGCGTCAGGCTAATTGCCTGTGAATCGGGTGGGGATTATTTCGACGCGATACATCTTTCCAATCTTGCTGTAGAACTTGATGGCTTTTATCCTGAGGGGGGGGCGAAAAATGTTGCACGCAGGGATGGAATGGGCACCACTGTTCTATCGGCAGTTACTACCATAGGAAAGATTCCTGACTTCTATTTTCAAGCCATTGGAAGTGGTACCGGCGCCATAGCGGCCTGGGAGGCAAATTTAAGATTCCTTGAAGACGGTAGGTTCGGATCCAACAAGATGAAGCTGATGTTGTCGCAAAATTCACCTTTCCTGCCTATCAAAGAGGCATGGGACCTGCGTTCCCCGGCGATGCTTCCAATCGACGATGAATTGGCAAGAAAACAGGTAGATGAGATCAATGCCAAAGTACTTTCAAACCGAAAACCCCCGTATGCGCTAAAAGGAGGCCTTTATGATGCCTTGATGGACGCTGGTGGAGCCATTCTGGCAGTAACAAATCAAGAGGCTGAAATAGCCGCTGGACTGTTTCTGAAGCATGAAGGCAACGACGTTGAACCCGCAGCGGCAGTTGCTGTGGCTTCGCTGATGAAAGCAGTTGAAGAGGGTCAGATAGACAAAAAAGCGCTCATTATGCTCAACATCACCGGAGGTGGTATAGAAAAATTCAAAAAGGAGAACAATATCAGTTACATAACTCCCGAGAAAATATTTTCCCTCGATGCGAATCCGGTAGCAGTAAAACAAGAAATTGCCGAAATGTTCAGGTAGGGAGTGAAGTAATTATCAGGCAGATTTCTCCTTGTCAATCAGCACTACAATTAAATCCATTACGTTGGTAAAAGTTGGCCCTGTTCTGAGCAACCCTCCGGTTGCCTCAAAAAAAGGATTAGAGTTAAAGTCGTGCACCATCTGTTCAGTATTTAAATTCAGGCGTTTAGCCTTACTGATTGTGGCTCCGTCACAAATTGCCCCGGTGGCATCTGTGGGTCCATCAGTGCCATCAGTCCCGGCCGATAAAAAGGTAATACCATAGATACCGTCCAGTTTTTGAGCCATCAGCAGTGCAAGATGCTGATTTCTTCCACCTTTACCAGTACCAAGATGCCGAACGGTTGGCTCTCCGCCAAAAAGTAATGCTCTCTTTTTCACTCCAGGCGTTTCAATTGACGACCCAATTTTCGAAAAGATATAATCGGCTGCACAATTCACATCACCCTCCAGTCTGTCTGTCATAATAATCGTCTCATATCCAAATTCCTCAGCCTTTGATTTTGCACCTTCCAGTGCAGTGAGATTGTTGCCAAGGATTATATTTGTGCAAGTTAGGAGACAGGGATCAGATTCTTTTACGGTTTCAGGGAGAAGGCCTGATTGGCCTTTGTTTAAGTGGTTGATTAATTCTTCTGAAACTGACGAAGTAAGCTGGTATTTTTTCAACACTGTTATGGCATCACTGAATGTGGAGGGATCCGCAACAGTTGGCCCCGAAGCTATCACATCCAGCGGATCACTGGCAACATCAGAGATCAATAAGGTTAAAACCTTAGCAGGATAGGCAATCCGGGTTAGTTGTCCTCCTTTTATTTGCGAAAGATGCTTGCGCACGCTATTGATTTCCTGGATATCAGCACCTGAGTTGACCAATAATTTGTTTAAATCTGCCAGTTGCTCTAATGTAATTCCTTCCGGAAGATCAGTCAGCAAGGCTGATCCTCCTCCTGAGATAAGCACTATCAGCAAATCATCAGCTGTGGCCATTTCAGCAAATTCATGGATTTTCAGGCTACCATCAACACCATTTTGATCCGGTATCGGGTGACCAGCTTCAGTTAGGGAACATTTTTTCAGTGGTTTAGCATGGCCATATTTTGTGAGAACATGACCGCCGGTTATTCGGTCACCCAAAAGATCTTCCAAACTTGCGGCCATGGCCGCAGAGGCTTTTCCGAATCCCAGGAGATAGATGTGGTTTAAATCTTTGAGGTCGAAAGAAATAAACTTACAGGATAATAACGTACCGTTTAATGTTGCTGAGTTGCGAACAAGGTTAAGTGGCAACACCCTTTCAACTCCAGCTTGATAAATTTCAATAATTTCTTCTTTCTGCTCCATGGGGCAATTTTGGAAAAAGAAACAAAAATAGCAGATTATACTTTCGTTCTCTTCGTTTGACTAAAAACTACTATTTTTGACCGCATAAACCTTTCACTATGTCGGGACACAGCGGTTCAGTAAAAGCGGTAGTTTTTGCCCTTGGGAGCAATATTTTGATTACCATTATCAAATTCATTGTCTCTGCTGTTACCCGTAGCGCCGGTATGCTTGCTGAGTCCATTCACTCGTTCGCGGATTGCGGAAACCAGGTATTTTTGTTGATAGGAAACAAAAGATCAGCAAAGCCAGCCAATGAACAACACCCCTTCGGGTATGGGAAAGAGGAATATTTTTGGGGTTTTCTGGTTGCTGTATTGCTCTTCTTTGTGGGGGCTGCCTTCTCAATCTACGAAGGGGTACATAAGCTTTTTAATCCTGCAGATTTACAAAATATCAGTTGGTCATTTATTGTACTCATCACATCCATTTTGATTGAAGGAAAATCATTTCATGTTGCTTATACAGCATTCAAAAAAACGCACAAAGGGATAGGAATCTACAAGGCTCTTAAGGAATCAACTGATACCAACCTGTTTGTAATTTTGCTGGAAGATTCAGCTGCCCTAATTGGATTGACTCTTGTACTGATTTCAACGGCTCTTGCCTGGTTTGTCCATCCAGTTTTTGATGCAATCGGGTCCATCCTGGTAGGAGCACTCCTTGTCACCATCTCTCTTTTCATGATCAATGAACTTCGGAAATTGATCGTAGGTGAGAATATCTCAAGAGAGTTAAGGAACGAATTTGAGCAAACCGTCGTAGCACATTCGGTCATCCACAAAGTCAATTACATCTCTGCCATGATGATGGGCAAAGGTAAATTCATGCTCGTCATAGGAGTTGACCTCGAAGACAAGGTTGCTGCATCCCTGGTTGAGGAACAGTTTAAAATGATCAGAAAAGAGTTACATGCATCAAACGATTCAATTCATTCCATTTACTTTGATGTGAGAGATCTGGAACGCGAATCGAAATGAATGAATTTTTCTATTACATCCCTTGTTTGACAGGCAATTTGATAGGAAGATTGATCCAGGCAAGTCCAATATCCCGATTCATGTGGCTTTTGACACCCTTTGGCATGATAGACTCATCGTTTCCGTCATAAAAAACAGCCAGACGATTTCCTAATTTCACTACAGATGGCAGACCAATGATATGTTTTGACCAATTTGAATTTGAACTATCCATTACCACAGCTTTGTAAGCCGGATCCCAATGATTAAGCTCCTTGGACCAATATACCCATATTGCATCCGTGTATTCTAATTTGTCTTTTAATCCGACATGATTGGTAAACAGAAACCATGTTTTTGATGCTTTTTCAAAATAGAGGGAACTATTTTCTATCTGTTCCTCAGGAGGCAACATGGGCTTTGGATCAATAATCCATGTTCCATCCAGGTCGTTGGTTCTGGCTATGCTGATGGTTCGCATGATCTTAGGAGAACCGGTTGATGCTGAAAAGAACATGAGATATTCATTGTCAACTTTAATTATTTGTCCCGGACTCGTAGTCGCGTCAAAATAGGTCCGGTTTTTGGGTTCAAAAGGGGTAATTTCATAACGTTTCTTCCACGGACCGGTTGGAGAATTGCTTTCAGCTTTCATCGTAAGGTAAGGGAAAGCAGGTACAAAATCTGGCTTACCGGTTGCATTTGGAGTTCCAAGATAAAAAAGATGCCATTTCTTTCCATCAAAAAAAGTTGTTCCGTAAGAGGCTGATGCACAATCTTTTTGAGTGGAGGAACCAAAATCGAGAACTGCCCCTTTGGTGTCCCATTTTACCAGATCCTTGCTAACTGCAAGACAGGCCAACCAACCTTTGAGCCCAGCACCATCGTAATGCATGTAATAAGTACCCTGATCTTCCCATACCCAAACATCCCGTGCTCCCATATAGTCGCAGCTATCTATTCCCTGACCATGCTTTAATACAACTCCATAGTCAATAGCATTCAGGCGGTATTTGACAGA
This sequence comes from Prolixibacter sp., assembly GCA_037440345.1. GTDB lineage: Bacteria > Bacteroidota > Bacteroidia > Bacteroidales > Prolixibacteraceae > CAINVV01. The sequence goes on along the minus strand of JBBIUJ010000051.1, from coordinate 7,183 downwards.
AGGTCTCTGATCCGGATAGCTATTCGGCACTGGAATTTCCATGATCTCTGTACCCTTTTGTCTATCCTTTGCAAATCCAATGGAAGGATACAGGGCGAAAGCAAGCAAAAAAATGATCAGAACAGTTCTCAACAACCACCTCATTTTTTTACTGAAAATTTATAAATGCAGGTATGTGCGTATACCTGATCAGGATCAAGTTGAACCGAGGGAAACTTAGTCTGATTGGGAGAGTTTGGAAAATGCTGTGTTTCAAGACACAATCCGCTTCTGTATCCATAAGTTTTCCCCTTTTTGCCAGGATATTTTCCATCAAGGAAATTTCCGGTATAAAATTGAATGCCAGGTTGATCAGTAAATACCTCCAGCAAACGACCGCTTTCAGGCTCGAAAACCGAGGCTGCGAGGGAAACAGTTTGATCTGCTGATTTATTAAGCACATAATTGATGTCGTATCCGAGTCCGAAACGGATTTGCTGATCTTCACTATTGATCCTTGAGCCAATTGGGGTTGGAGTTTTGAAATCAAAAGGTGAATTTCCGACAGGTTTTAACTCCCCGGTAGGAATTAAAGTAGAATCAATTGGTGTGAAGAAATCAGCATTGATTGTAAGCTGATGATCAAGAATGGTCCCGTTTCCTGCTCCATGCAGGTTGAAATAACTATGGTTCGTTAGGTTGATGATGGTGGGCTTGTCACATCTTGCTTCGTATTGGATCACCAATTCATTGTCGTTGGTCAAGCGATAAACCATTGATACACTTAACTCTCCGGGATAACCTTCGTCCATATCGGGAGAAACGAGCTTCAGATTCAATTCACCGGCATCTTTCTGGACAACATCCCACATTTTTTTGGAAAAACCGTTAACTCCGCCGTGCAGGCTGTTGACGCCATTGTTTTGGGCCAGTTTGTAATGAATGTCCCCGATGGAAAATTCGCCTTTGGCAATGCGGTTTCCATATCTTCCGATAGCGGCGCCAAAATAGTTTTCTTTGGCATTGAGGTAACCGTTGATGCTGTCATAACCAAAAACAACATCCTCCATGATCCCTTTTTTGTCAGGGACCAACCATGATACGATCCGACCGCCCCAGTTGGTAACAGTAATTTCCATCCCTTTTTGGTTCTTTAAAGTATACAGTTTTACCTGTTTTCCATCAATTACTTTATTGAAGGCCTGTGGGTTGATTGTGGGCGGTACAGGCTTACTGGTGCACGAGAACATAAAAATTACCAGAATAAACTGAAGGATCCTTGTTTTCATATTTAATGGTTTGTTTGATTTATTTATGAGAGAGAAAGTGACTCTTCCAACAATTCAAAAATATAAATTTATACAGCACCATTTTGCATTCCTGAATATTTTTAAACCTATTCAAAATCAGTTCATTTTATGAACAGATTTTATATGTTTGTGAATCAAAATATTCAGGGATATTTAAATTACAAGTGCTGCCAGTGTAAAATATTCTTAATCAATAAGATAAACTAATAAATTAAACATGAAGAATGTATTGTTATTCATGGCGTTCACGGTAGTGATGGTCTCTTGTACAAACGAAAAGAAAGTAAAGAAAGAGATGAACCCATTTTACGAAACATACAGCGCTCCTTATGGAGTACCTCCTTTTGACAAAATTAAAAACAGACATTATTTGCCTGCGTTTAAGGAAGGAATTGCACAGCACAATCGCGATATCGAACAAATTGTCAACAATTCGGCAGCTCCTGATTTTACCAATACCATTGTGGCGTTGGATAAAAGCGGGGATTTGCTCAGCAGGGTTTCAATCCTGTTTTTCAATGTGAAGGAGGCAAATACCAACGATTCCATCGATCAGATTGCAGAGGTGGTTGCGCCTATGCTTTCTCAGCATACAGACGAAATTTATCTGAACGAAAAACTTTTTGCAAAAGTAAAAGTTGTAGAGAGTCAGTCAAATAAGCTAAACCTTGACAGGGAACAAAGTAGACTATTGGAGGAAATTTACAAGCGTTTTGTTCGTGGAGGAGCCAATCTAGCCGCAGATAAAAAAGAGGAGTTCAAAAAGATCAACACCGAGCTTTCGCTATTGGAATTGAAATTTGGGAACAACATGCTAGCCGAAACCAACAACTTCAAATTGGTGGTTGACAAAAAGGATGATCTAGCAGGACTACCTGAATCGGTGGTGGCTGGTGCAGCCGATGATGCCAAAGCAAATAAAATGGATGGCAAATGGGTATTCACCCTGCAAAAACCGAGCTGGATACCTTTTTTAACCTATTCAGAAAAGAGAGATCTTCGGGAAAAGTTGTACAGGGCCATGTACATGCGTAGCAATAATAACAATGAATTCGATAACAAAAGTGTTATCAACAAAATCGTCAACCTTCGTCTGCAGAAGGCAAATATGTTGGGTTTTGATACCTGGGCAGCTTATGTTTTGGACGATTGCATGGCCAAGAATGCGAAGAACGTCTACGATTTGATTGGAAAGGTCTGGACACCGGGACTGAAACGTGCCAAAGAAGAGGCAAAGGACATCCAATCCGTGATTGATCGTGAAGGGGGTAAATTTGAACTGGCAAGCTGGGATTGGTGGTACTACTCTGAAAAAGTAAGAAAGGAAAAATATGATCTTGACGAAGAGCAGGTTCGTCCCTATTTCGAATTGACCAATGTAAGGGATGGGGCATTTGCAGTTGCCAGTAAATTGTACGGACTCACATTCAGACAGATACAAAATATGCCCCTTTATCATCCTGAATGTCAGGTTTTTGAAGTTAAGGACAAGGACAACTCGTTTATTGGAATTTTGTATATGGATTTCTTTCCGAGGGCATCAAAAAAAGGTGGCGCATGGATGAACAATTACAGGGATCAATTCCATTATTCTGGTGAGGCGGATGTTCGTCCGGTTGTTTCAATTACCTGTAATTTTTCAAAACCAGTTGGAGATAAACCTGCATTATTAAGTTTTGATGAGGTTGAGACTTTGTTCCATGAATTCGGACATGGTTTGCATGGTCTTCTTTCACAATGTCACTACCGTACCTTATCAGGAACGTCGGTCTCCCGCGATTTCGTGGAGTTGCCTTCACAAGTGATGGAACATTGGGCCGTTGAGCCGGAGGTGCTTAAAATGTACGCTAAACATTACAAAACAGGAGAGGTGATTCCTCAGGCTTTGGTAGACAAAATTATCAAATCAGGGAAATTCAACCAGGGATTTATTACGACAGAATTTTTGGCTGCCGCCATTCTTGACATGGATTATTCGACCGTCACCAAAGCGGGAGATATTGATGTTGAAAAATTCGAAAAAGCATCCATGGAAAAGGCCGGCTTGATACCTGAGATCATTCCACGTTACCGTTCTACCTACTTCAACCATGTTTTCCCGGGAGGATACTCAAGCGGTTATTACAGCTACATCTGGGCCGCAGTGCTGGATTGCGATGCTTTTGAGGCTTTCATGGAAAAGGGTAATATTTTCGATCAGGAGGTTGCTTCCTCTTTCCGCAAAAATGTTCTGGAAAGGGGAGGGACGGAAGAAGCCATGAAACTCTATGTCAATTTCAGGGGAAAAACCCCAGGTATTGAACCTCTGTTAAAAAAACGTGGTTTGAATTAATTGATTGATAATAAATAGTCTTAACTTAAATTTTCCTTTTTTACCTTTGTGTTTTCCTTTGGGACCTTTGTGGTAAATTTTAGTTTTCACCACGAAGGTCTCAAAGTGATTGTGTGACTCATTTTCACAAATTGAACAGGATTGAACAATGAGTTTTTATTCGTGTAAAATGAAGCAAACATCGGTTGTTATGGAACTTTTGCGTTTGTGTTATCGTTATAATGGGCAGAAGATACGAGTAGTTTACCCGTAGATGTGAATCTTTAAAATCTGACTCTTTGCAGGACCGTTTTAAAAAATATGTAGTATTTCTGTTGTTGATTTCATTTGGCTGGCTTTTTGCAAACCAGGCAATGAATACCCATTCACATCTTTTTTTTGGCGGGCAGGTGATTACGCACGCCCATCCTTATACTCCTGATAAAAACTCTCACTCGCCGTTTCAGTCGCACAAGCATCTGCCTTCCGTTGCTTTTTTTCTGGATTTAATTACGACATTACATTTAGATTCGTTTGGGTTTCAAACACTTTATCTTGTATTTCTTTGTCTGGTTGCTTTGGTTCCTCCCAGTAAGCTTTTTGCCCCGCTTCCCTTGTATTCTTCTCCCGGTACCGGCCGTGCACCGCCCCAGGGTCAACCCTTTTCCCTATATTTTCTTTTATTTCACTGATAGTTCAAATATGCTGCTGTCTTAACGGTTTTAAGCGGCTGTCATAGGATTTTGAACAGATCAGGGTATTTCTTTGTTATCTGTAGAGATGGGAAATGAGTTTTCGTTATTCGTTTATAATCAAATTATTAGAATGAGATTCACAACATTGTTGGCATTATTGTTTGCCAATTTTTATTCGCAAGCCCAGGTTTCTTTGAGTTTGCAGGATGCGTTTTCAATAGCAGTGAAACACAATCCTTTTTACCAGGCAGAAAAGTACAACCTTGAAATGGCGAAAGCGGATATTACAACAGCCGGATTGCACCTTAATCCTTCAATCAGTGTGGCTTCATCGGTCGTCCCTTCATCAAAGTATTTTGCTCAGGGCACTGGAATTTTGTCGCCGGACAACAGACAAACGAGTTACCAGATTTCAAAGGTTTTTCAGGTTGGTGGGCAGCTAAAATACAAAATTCTGGCAGCTAAATCAGATTTGGTTGTGGCAGGTTCGAATTTAAGTCAGTCGGAATGGAGCCTACTTGGCGCCGTCGCCTCCAAATGGTTGGATGTCTGGTATGCTGATGAGAAAGTAAAGATTTTAACCAAAGCCAAAATTAACTCGGATACTTTATTGCTAGTCAACAAGATAAGGTTAAAAAATCAGGTGATTACCACAACCGAATATACGCGTACCCAAATTAATGATGAACAATACAGGATTATGCAGTCGAACGCCCTTCAGCTGCTGAAAAGTGAAAGCAACAATCTTGCCTCCATGCTTGGAATAAACGATAATCTCTTGATTGACAAAAAAGAGGAGTGGTTTCCGGCCATCTTGCCCCTAAATTACGACTCCTTGCTAAGGCTCGCGCTGGACAACAGAAAAGAGATCCAGGTAAGTAAGAATATTGCCGACAAAGCCAAGATTAACGTTTCGTTGCAACAGTCGATCGCAAAGCCTCAACCCCAATTTGGGTTAAGTTATTCCCCTCAGAACAGGGTTCCATATGTTGGATTGTTTGTGGCCATACCCCTGCCCGTATCCGATAAAAACCAGGGTGGGATTGCAAAGGCAAAAATAGCTGTCAATCAAGCGGATGCGATGACAAATGCCTATACCCTTCAGATTTCCAAAGAGGTAAAAAATGCGTATGACGAATATCTTACCAACAAAAATAGCTGGGAAAAATATAGTGAGCTTAACAAAAAATCGGAAGATGTTCTTCAGGTGGTAAAAATGAGCTACTTGAAGGGTGGAACGACCATTCTGGATTATCTCGAAGCAGAAAAAACATGGTTTGATATGCAAAGTCAATATTACGAGGCCATGTTTAATTACAGAAAAAGTTATTTACAACTTTTATTCACCTGCAATTACAAATCCCTTTAGAAAATTTAATTATCTGATATATAGGATTATGGATCAAATAAAATTAATAGATCTGAAAAATCCCAAAAGAATTCAACTACAAAATTTTTAAAATGAGAAAATTTATTTTGCCAACCCTCCTTCTTTGCCTGACTTTGGCGGGATGCGGTAACCACAAGGAGGTGAAACCAAAATCAACGGAAATTGCTGAACCTGAACCTTTGGTCAGGGAGGATGGAAAATATATAGAATTTCCGGAAGGTTCAAAAAAAGTTGGTTTGTTTAAGGCTTTCAAGGCGGAGAGCAAGAAGTTGTTGCTCAGTTTTTCAGCTCCTGCCAATGTGGTCGGTAGGGTTCATCTTTCCAGCGGTACTGGACAGAATAAGATCATCTTGTTTGAAACACCGGACCTGACGAATGTTTATTCAACATATTTGCAAAATGTAACCCTTTTGAAAACGGCCAAAATTAATTTCAACAGGGTAACGGATCTGTACAAAAATGGAGCGGCTACCGGAAAGGAATTCAACGACGCATCAACTGAAATGTTGAATATCCAGACCTCCCTGGCCTCCAGCGAAGCACAACTCAGGGAATCAGGGCTTAATCCTGAAAATCTGAATAGCGCGCCGCTGGGAACAGTATGGCTAATTTGCGATTTGCCTGAATCCGAATTGAATACAGTAAAGAGAGGACAGAAGTACAACCTGCTGTTCCCCAGTTTCCCCAATGAAATTTTCGTGGCCAACATCGACGTGATCGCTGATGTGATGAACAGCCAAACCCGAAAAATTAGGGTTAGGCTCTCCATGTCCGACAATCAAAATAAAATCAGGCCCGGAATGTATGCCCAGGTAAATTTTGAAGCGCCACATGAAGGGCTGATGGTTTCGAAAAAATCGGTTATCAGCGCCAATGCACGCTATTATGTTTTTGTCAAGAAAGGGGCTTTAATTTTCGAACGCAGGGAAGTGGTCATTTCTTCTGAAACAGGTGATTACATTGAAATATCTGGCGGTATTTCGGCGGGGGAAGAGATTGTTTCAGAAAACGTTTACCTGCTGAAGGGGATCGATATGGGCATTTAATTATTTTGTAATGAGCAAATTAATCACATTTATCATCAAACATCGTACCATCGTGGTTTTGTTGGCGCTATTGCTGGCAGGTGTCGGCGCGTGGACGTGGAGCAAACTTGACATTGAAGCATACCCCGATATCAGCGATACAGAGGTTGGGGTCATATCCCAATTGAATGGTTTGCCAGCAGAAGAGATGGAACAGCAGGTTACGATTCCAGTCGAAAGAGCGTTAAATACTGTTCCCGGAGTAATTTCCAAACGCTCCAAGACCATTTTCGGATTGTCCATTGTAACCATGACTTTCAACGACAAAACCAATATTTACCTGGCACGACAACTCGTTCTTGAAAAATTGAAAGATGCAGATATTCCTGCAGGGGTATCACCAGTCCTAACGCCAATGACTATGGCGATGGGCGAAATTTTCAGGTATGTCGTTGAAGCGCCGGATTCTTGCC
>JBBIUJ010000050.1:0-18476 GCA_037440345.1 Prolixibacter sp. | reverse complement strand
CCTTCCAACAGAAGCAGAATGGGAACTGGCCGCCAGGGGAGGATTGGATAATTCAATGTATCCCTGGGGTGGTTATTACACCCGATCGAAAACCGGATGTTTTCTGGCCAACTTTAAACCCATGCGAGGCAACTACAGCGATGATGGCGGAAAGGCCTCCATCAAAGTGGCCACCTATGAGCCAAATGGGTACGGATTGTACGATATGGCTGGAAATGTGGCTGAGTGGACCATTACTGCATATGACGAATCTACCTACAACTTCATGCACGACATGAATCCAAATTTTGAATACAACGCCCTATCGGATGATCCACCAACAATGAAAAGGAAGGTAATCAGAGGAGGTTCATGGAAAGACATTGCCTATTATATCCAGGTTGGGACCCGCACTTTCGAGTACCAGGATACCGCCAAATCCTATGTTGGTTTCAGGTGTGTTCGCTCCTCATTTGGTGATGAATTTTAACCCTTACTGAAAAACAAATATATTATGGGATTAGCTGAATTAACACACTCTCACAAATGGAGGTCCACCATGAATTACTTCTACAGCATCGGCGCATCCGTCGTACTGTTGGGAGCCTTATTCAAATTGGAACATTGGACCGGTGGAAGTTATATGCTCATGATCGGAATGTCATGCGAAGCATTGATCTTCTTTCTATCTGCTTTTGAACCTATGGTTGAAATCCCTGACTGGACCAAGGTCTATCCGCAATTAAACCCCGATTACGAATTTGACGAAGAGCTCGATCTTCCTGCCAAATCTGCAACCGGTAGTTTGGATGAAATGCTTGAAAAGGCAGAAATCACCCCTGACATGCTGGCCAAACTCAAAAAAGGCCTGCAGGATCTGACCAACACGGCCAAAGGTATTTCGGAAATTTCAAGCGCTACCCTTGCCACAGAAATGTATGTACGCAATCTGGGCAACGCTTCACTGTCGATGAATACCTTTTCCGAGGTAAACAACAAGGCTACCCAGGCAGTCGAACACTCCCTCGGGGATTTGGTACACAGCTATGAGCACTCCTCAAAGCTGATAGCAACGTCATCCAAAGAGATGGCAGAATCGTTCACCGATTCCACGAAAAAAATTAATCATCAGTTGGCTTCCACAAGTGAGAAGCTATCCTCCTCATACAAGGAGTTTACCGACTCCGTTCAAAAAGATTTCTCATCGCTCAGCGAAAATTCAAAACATTACTCAGGAGAGATTTCCAAGATGAATTCCAGTTTGGCCTCTCTTAACTCATCCTATGAACTTCATCTGCAAAATGTAAAAAAACTGACTGAGTCTGCTGCTAAAAGTGTGGTTGACCAGGGGGGATTACAACAATTGGTGACCGGGACATTGGAGGAGGCCAGGAAATACCATCAACTGACCGAGCGAATGAACAAGAATCTGGAGGCGCTGAACCAGGTTTATGGCAATATGCTGGGCGCTATGAATATAAAAGGTTAATCCAATTAACTCGCAACCCTTATGGGAGTAAAAAACTGTCCGGAAACGCCCCGGCAACGAATGATCAGCCTGATGTACCTGGTTCTGACGGCAATGCTTGCACTAAATGTCGACAAATCAGTGGTGGATGCATTTGAGCTGGTTGACAAGGGAATCATGGAGACGATCGATAACGTCAATAGCCAAAATCGAAGCGTATACAGCGACTTCAACAGTGCGGCCCGCGAGAATCCAGAAAAAGTGGGAGAATTGAACCGTACCGTCTTGAAGATTAAAGAGCGTACTGATACTTTGTATAATTACATCACCCACTTCAAGGAGATGATTGTGAAGAAAGCAGATGGCCCTAACGGAAGAATTGATAGCATTGTCAACAAGGAAGACCTGCAATATGCCGAAGAGGTGATGATGACAAAGAAAAATGGCGCTTTGTTGAAAAAAGCGGTGGAAGAGTATCGTACCTTCCTGCTTTCCAATATCGATCCAAGCCAGACCTCTTTGATTAACTCCATTTCCAAGAGTTTGGATACTTCTGATCCTAAGGGCACAGAGGGAAGTACGCCTACCTGGGAAAGCAATAAATTTCAGGGATATCCTTTGATTGCTGTGGTTACGTTGATGTCGAAATTGCAAAGTGATATCCGGAACACTGAATCGGATGTTATCAACTATTACTACTCGAAGATTGATGCCTCCTCCTTCAAATTTAACAACCTGAAGGCCCAGGTAATTCCGAAATCCAATTACGTTCTTCAGGGGGATGTTTACGAGGCAAAGGTTTTCATCTCTGCCATTGATACCACTGCCGTACCTGAAATTATTGTCAATGGCAGTAAACTGCCCATTATCCCAGGGGAAAATGCCGGTTTGTACAAGGCAAATGCCGGGACGGAAGGGACTTTTGCCTGGAAAGGGATTATCAATTTCAAAAATCCAAACGGACAGATCGTTCAATATCCGTTCCAACAGGAGTACCAGGTAGCAAAGCCTTCTATGACCGTCTCACCGACCAAGATGAACATTCTATACTATGGCCTGCCCAATCCTGTTTCCATTTCCGTACCCGGAATCTCTTCAAGGGATATCACCGTTGTTATGAAAAACGGACGGATTGAAAAAACGGCGGATGGATTTTTGGCCTATCCGGAGAAACTTACAGAAAAAGCCTATATAACAGTAAGTGCAACTGTTGACAAGGTTGTCAAACAGATGGGTACTGCTGAGTTCAGGGTGAAACGTGTTCCCAATCCAATGGCAACTGTGGCCGGTAAAAATTCGGGCAATATTTCCAAAAATGAACTGGTGGCCGAAACTGGCGTGTTTGCTGATATTCCTGACTTTGATTTTGAAATGAAATTTCAGGTCCTCTCCTTTGTCGTATCTACTTCCAAAGGGGGATTTGTTGTGGACAAACCTGCCACCGGTGCACGATTTACCCAGGAACAAAGAGATTTGTTTAATAGACTGACACGTGGAGACCGACTTTATATCGACAATATCATTGCCAAAGGTGAAGACGGACTGACCAGAAATCTATCCTCTATCAGTTTTAAAATTAATTAAGCGATGAGACGTAAATTGTTTTTCTTATTGATTTTTGTTACCGGAGCTTCAGCCTTCAGTACCCTGATGGGTCAAGGAATTGAAAATATGGTTATAAACAGGAATGCCGGTTTATATGAGAAGAAGAGCAACTTTGAGCGAAAACCGGCGCCGCTACCAGGCGTGAGGGAAGCAGATGTGGCCTGGTCCAAGACCGTTTGGCGATTAATCGACATGCGCGAAAAGATGAACCAACCATTCTACTTTCCGACGGTGGAAATTCAAGGTCGGTTTAACCTTATTAACATCCTGTTGAAAGGAATCAAGGACAATACCTTTCCTGCGTTTGATCCTCCTGCCAACGATGAGAATGAATTTGTCGTTCCGATTAGCTATGATCAGGTCAAGGCTCAATTTGGCGCCGCAACAAAAACGGTCCAACGGAGAAATTTCGAAACCGGGCAAATGGAACCGATTCAAGTCCAGCAAGAGATGAATACCGGAGAGGTAAAACAATTGATCATTAAGGAAATTTGGTATTTCGACAAACAAAAGTCGACCCTCCAGGTGCGGATACTGGGCCTATGCCCCATACGCATCTACTATCGAGATGAAGATGTGAATCAGGAAGTGCCGCTCAGGAAAAAACTATTCTGGGTTTGGTATCCCGAAATCAGGCCTCTTCTTGCTAAAAATGAGTCGCTCAATGCCAGGAATGGTGCAAGAAGTTTCAGTTTCGATGACCTGTTCCTTATCAGGCAATTCGACGGCTACATTATCAAAGAGGAGAATACTTACAACAACCGTGCTGTTCTGGATTACGCATCCGATGAATATGCCTCAAAAGAATCGGAAAGGATAAAAAACTCGATATTCAACTACGAGCAGGATCTTTGGGAATACTAGAAAAGGATAAAGGATAAAGTAAAAAGGATAAAGTGGCATTCGGGCTGAATTGATCATTTTCTCTTTGAGTTTAAAGTAGAAGACGCCGCAAATCAACATTGCGGCGTCTTCTACTTTATCCTTTTTACTTTATCCTTTATCCTTTTCCAAACAAGGTTCTGACCAGTTTCTCCACACGTTCGATCTGGTGGATTTTAATTTCGAAACGGGAGAAGTCAACACCTTTGTTGTATTTCGAGATGTAAATCTCCTTAAATCCCAGTTTCTGGGCTTCTGCTATGCGCTGCTCTACCCTGCCAACCGGTCTTATCTCGCCCGTTAATCCTATCTCACCCGAAAAAGCGATTCCTTTGTCGATGGCAACATCAAAATTGGATGAGAGAATGGCACATATCACCGCCAGATCCATGGCAGGATCATCAACTTTTAATCCCCCGGCGATGTTGAGAAAGACATCCTTGACCATTAGTTTGAATCCGGCCCTCTTTTCAAGAACAGCCAGCAGCATGTTCATTCTTCTTAGGTCGAATCCGGTTGCCGAGCGTTGAGGAGTACCATAAGCTGCGGAACCTACCAGCGCCTGAACCTCGATCAGAAATGACCGCATCCCCTCAATGGCAGCAGCCGTAGAGGTTCCGCTAAGCCCTTCGTTGTGGGACGAGAGTAACATTTCTGATGGATTGCTGACCTCACGCAGTCCTGTTTGCTGCATCTCGTAGATTCCGAGTTCTGATGTGGAGCCAAATCTGTTTTTGACAGATCGTACAATCCTGTAAAGATGGTTCCTGTCTCCTTCAAACTGCAACACGGTATCAACAATGTGTTCGAGTACTTTCGGCCCTGCAAGACTTCCCTCCTTGTTGATATGACCGATCAGTATCACGGCAATATTTTTGGACTTTGCCAGCTTCATAATGGCAATGGTGCACTCCCTGATTTGGGTAACACTGCCCGCTGTCGATTCAATGGCCTCGCTGCTGACCGTTTGAATGGAGTCGATGATCACAAGGTCTGGCGTTTCTCTTTCTATGTGTAACAGAACGGATTCCAGAACTGTCTCGCACAGGAAGAGGCAGGTGGGATTCTCCCCGTCCAACCGCTCAGCTCTCATCTTCAGCTGCTGCAAACTCTCTTCTCCAGAGATATAAAGGACCCTCCTTCGATGCAACTGCAGCGCAATTTGCAGGACGAGGGTCGACTTTCCAATACCAGGTTCTCCTCCCAGCAGGATCAGTCCGCCTGGCACCATTCCGCCACCCAATACCCTGTTGAACTCAGCATTGCCGGTATCTATCCGTGGAAGTTCCAAAAGATCTATCTCGTTGAGAGTAACAGGCCTGGAGGAGGTTGCTGTAGCTGAAAAAGGAGTTTGGCTTTTAGCCGGCAGGGATACCTCTTCCTGGAAACTATTCCACTCGCCACAGGAGGAGCAATGTCCGATCCACTTGGGTGAGGCATATCCGCAATTCTGGCAGACGAACGATGTTTTTAGCTTAGCCAACGGTTATTAGTTTTAATAATGGAAAATGGAAAATTGACAATGACCAACAATGCTCAATTGACAAATTTTATAAACAGTTAATGCAAAATTACCTCTATTGCATCAAATAAAAGATCTATTACGTTACAAACCAATATCCTTATCCTGAATCCTTAACAATTGTCAATTGTCAATTCTCCATTGTCAATTGTCAATTGTCCACTGTCAATTTTCTATACCAGTCTGTTGGTTTCGGTATCTGGGAAAATAATCCAGGGCTCAAAAGTTTTCGCCTCCTCAAAATCCATGGAAGCATAGGAGACGATGATAATCACATCACCCACTACAACCTTACGTGCGGCAGGGCCATTGAGAATGATATCGCCGGATTTTCTTCTGCCCCGAATGACGTAGGTTTCAAACCTCTCCCCATTGTTGATATTGACAATCTGCACCTTCTCATTCTCGATCAGGTTAGCAGCATTCATCAACTCCTCATCAATGGTAATACTCCCGACATACTGAAGGTCGGCTCCGGTTACCGTAACCCTATGAATTTTCGACTTACAAACTTCTATAAACATCTCTGATATTTTTATTTAGCAAAAACTATGTTGTCAATCAAACGGATATTGCCGGCGAAAACAGCAATACAACCAACCTTCGTACCCTCCTGGTCCCATGACGTAATGGGTTCGAGCGTCAATTCGTCCACTATTTCGAAGTATTCAACTTTCAGTAATTCAAACGAATTAATTCTGTCGGTTACATGCTTCCTAACCTCATCCGGTGTAAATTGGCCCGCCTCCTTCAAAGCTTTCTGCAAAGTACTGAAAATTTGTGGCGCAATAGCCCTGTGTTCGGGCGTGAGCAGGGCATTTCGTGAACTCATAGCCAGTCCGTCGGATTCCCTGACAATGTCGCAAGCCACAATCCGCACAGGCAGCTTCAGCATCGAACACATATTTTTTATGATCGAATATTGCTGAAAATCTTTCAGCCCAAAATAGGCTTTATCGGGTTTAACAAGATCGAACAATCTGCTCACTACTTGCGCAACCCCGTTAAAATGGCCAGGTCTGAAACGACCCTCCATGACCAACCCCAAGGAACCAAAGTCGAACTTTCGGGTATCCGGCTCCGGATAGATCTCATCTACCGAAGGGGCAAAAACATAATCACACCGGCATTTTGATAGTAAGGCCATGTCTGCATCCAGCGTTCTTGGATAGATCCTCAAATCATTGGGGTCGTTGAACTGGGTAGGATTGACGAAGATGGAGACGACTACCCGATCATTTTCCCTTCCGGCCCTGTTCACCAATGAGAGATGTCCCAGGTGTAAAGCACCCATTGTCGGAACAAAACCAATGGTATGTCCCTTGTGCTTGTCCGCGTTGAGCGCTTGGCGCAACTCACTTATTGTCCTGAAAAGCTCCATTTTATAGTCTGAATCAGTATGCAAAGTTAAGGAAAATAAAAGTGACTAGAGTGAGCTAGAGTGACTAAAGTGACTATAGTTAAGCAACCAAAGTCGGGAGTCCGATAGTACTTTAGTCACTCTAGTTCACTTTAGTCACTCTAGGCACTTCTTTCTTATTCACTTAGTTTAACTTTTGCCTTCCTGAAATTGGTTGAAAGTTGCGGAAATTTTATATATTTTTGCAAAACATTTTAAGTAAAAGAAATGGAAAAAAAGAAGGTTCTATTTATCTCACAGGAAATCACCCCATATCTCCCTGAATCAGAGATTGCAGAGATTGGAAGATATCTGCCTCAGGGAATACAGGAACGGGGGAAAGAGATCCGTACCTTCATGCCGCGTTTTGGGAATGTCAATGAAAGAAGAAACCAGTTACATGAAGTGATCCGTTTATCGGGAATGAATTTGATCATCAACGACAACGATCACCCGCTGATTATCAAGGTTGCATCGATCCAGGCAGCCAGAATGCAAGTGTACTTTATCGACAATGAAGATTACTTCCAAAGAAAATATTCGTTGAAAGACGAAAATGACGCTGAGTTTGACGACAACGATGAACGTGCTATTTTCTTTGCCAGGGGCGTTTTGGAGACAGTGATCAAACTTCGCTGGTCGCCGGATATTATCCATTGCCATGGATGGTTTACCGGTATGGTTCCACTTTTTGTCAAGAAGACATACAGGGACAATCCGTTATTTGCCAATACCCGCATCGTATATTCTGTTTATGACGATCATTTCGTGAATCCTCTTAACCCGGAGATGGCGAGAAAGATAGCCGAAGACGGTATTGACCTGAGCGACATCTCTGTCATCAATGAACCGACTTTCGAAAATTATACCAAGCTCGCGCTTACCTATTCGGATGCAGCCATCAAAGGAAGTGAAGTGATAAATCCCGTCATCGAACAACATATAAAGGCTTCAGGAATGCAGTATCTCGACTATCAACCAAAAGATAGTTACATCGATTCCTATTTCGATTTTTACAATAAAATTTTATAATTTGCGCCGGTTTACTAAAAAGTTGATTCAATTGAAAAATCGATATTTTGAAGCTTTTGCCCTTGTTGGGGTTCTCATTATAGTGTCTCTCCTGCTCACCGGTTGCAAGAAAGGTGACGAAAGTCTTGGAAGAAATCTAATCCCCGGAAGTTCAGCCGTTTACTCAAGGAACTACACGGAATCAGGCACCATCAAATCTTTTACCTTTACAGACGACAAGATCAGGGTCGATCGTCCCGCCTATAACTACATTGGCAGTTTCAATGATCCGCTTTTTGGCAGGACTGACGGGGCATTTGCCGCTCAATACAGACTTGCTTCAAATCCTAATTTTGGATCTACGGCTACTTTAGATTCGCTAGTCCTGCGGTTAACCTACAAGCGGATTTACGGAGATACAGCTACGGTGCAGAATTTGAAAGTTTATGAGTTGACCGGTGACCTGGAATATGATGCCAAGTACATGTCGTCATTTAACTTAAAATCACTGGCATCGACCAAACCTTTGGGTTCGGTAAGTTTTATTCCTAAATTCAAGACAGACTCTGCAAAGACTGATACAACAACCCAATATGTCCGCTTCAAATTGGATCCCGCCCTTGGTAACCGGTTGCTGAAGCTCGACTCTCTCCAGATGATCTCGAACGAAGTATTCCTGAAGAATTTCAAGGGATTGTATGTTGAAGCGGCAGCTGCAGGAAGAAAAGGCACCTTGATAGGACTAACCGCCGCAGGTTCCGGCATTGGACTCTACTACCATACCGCCAAGAAAGACTCGCTCTTCTTTTCCTACAATGTCACCTCCAATTCGGCAAATGTTGCGGCATTTTCGCACGATTACCGAAACAGCGCCTTCTCGGCACATTTGAACCAGGAACTTATTCAGGATACCTTAACTTACCTTCAGCCCACCGGAGGTACGAAAATTAAGATCAACATTCCGTCCTTAAACAAATGGAAGGATTCGACCATGTATGCGATCACCAAGGCCTCGATCACCTTTTTTGTGGATACCCTGGTATCTGATCCAAGGAGGTACAAGATGCCTTCGAGTGTCTATCTGAAATACATCGACAGTACAGGTGCTGAGTCGTTTCCGAAAGACAGTCAGTTGTCCAGCAGTTATTACGGAGGAGTCTACGATCCTACAACTGCGAGTTACACTTTCAACATTACCAGGCATCTCGAGCAGATCCTTAAAGGTGAGATTGTTAACACCAGCTTCTACCTGGTCAATGCAGATCGGAACGGATCTCCTTACCGGGCAGTGCTCAAGGGAGGAAATAGCTCACGCCCTATTCAACTGAATATCAAATACACCAGATACCAGTAATTGGCCAACCCATTTCCCTTACCATGAAAGTCCGGAGATGGAGATTTGCTAGCCTTGAAACCAAGATCATGTAAATTAAAGAGAAACTGTGGTAAAAAGAGTCCTACATATTGTTGCTTCAGTTTTGATCCCTTTGCTGCTGGTTTATTCATGCGCCAACATGGGAATGCCCAAAGGCGGGCCAAAAGACAAAACACCTCCTGTTATTGTAAAGAGTATTCCTGAAGCTAACCAGTTGAATTTTAAAGACAACAAGGTTAGAATCACTTTCAATGAATTCATTGAGCGGGATGAGCTGGAAACCAAATTTATCGTCTCACCACCAACAACCAAGAGGCCTGTCTTCAAAACCAAAGGCAAAACAATCATCGTCGAACTGAACGAGAAACTCAAGCCAAGCACAACCTATTCGCTCGATTTCAAAGATGGAATCGTCGATAACAACGAAAGGAACAAATACAAAAACCTACGGTTGGCCTTCTCTACAGGCCCCACTTTTGACTCACTGCGTATCGTTGGTTTCGTTAGGGATGCCTTCACCCTGGAGCCTTCGAGAAATTGTTATGTCCTTCTGTACAAAGGCACTTCTGATACGCTTGTTCACAAGACACGCCCCGATTTCATTGGGAAAACCAATGCACAGGGATTCTTTGCCGTTACCAATCTGCCGGCTGCCAGTTACCAGATGTATGCCTTAAGCGACATCGATAACAACCTCAAATACACATCCGGGGTAGATTCTATTGCCTTCCTGGGTTCCAGAATTGAACCTACGGCAGAATTTCAACCCAAACGGGATACGGTAGTTACAGGACCGGATACCCTGGTGGTTCTTGGTAAAACCAGGTTTTATCCTGATCCGATCAACTTCTCCCTTTTCTTTGAGAAGGGATTTGACCTTAACCTCGACAAATACGAACGCCCCAACCGCAAAACTGTCGATCTTACCTTCACCGGCTCAACGGCAGATACCTTCAATGTAGAAGTGCTGAATGTCCATCCGAAAGGCCCCTGGAATCTGATTGAAAAGAGTAGAAAAGCTGATACATTAAAAATATGGCTTACAGACTCTCTGGTTTATAAAAGGGATACGCTTGCCCTAAAACTCTCTTTTCTGCAGCAGGACAGCCTGGGTCATTTTTTTACCAAGAAGGATACAATAAAACTATATCTATCCGAAGATCAAATAAATAAACCCGACAAGAACAAACGTAAAGAGCGTAGAAAAATAGTCACGGAACAAACAAGTGTGACGTTGGCAACCAATCTGGGCAATGTTCTGGATACCTACCGGGATGTCCAGATAGAGTCGCCCGAGCCTGTTGCCTCATTCGATACATCAAAGGTTCGTCTATTTGTGAAAAAGGATACCACCTATTACAAAATTGCGCCAAAAATTAAGCCAGATCCCTCGAATCACAGAAGGTTCCTGCTCTCCTATCCATGGGAATTTGGTACCAATTACAGACTTACCATCGACTCGACGGCGCTTCATACCATCTATGGGATGTATGGGAAGCCTTTTAAAACTGAGTTCAAGACTCAGGAGGAGGAGCACTATGGCAAAATTATTTTCAACATAAAGAACGTAAAGGGGCCAACCATCATCCAGATTCTTGAGAATGCCGCAGACGAAAAAGTGGTGAAGAATGTAAAAATTGACAAGGATGGTGAGGTCACCTTCCCCTTCCTCGAACCACGCAAATACCTGATGAAGGCAATCTTCGACAGAAACAATAATGGAGTTTGGGATTCGGGCAACCTCAAGGAGAAAATTGAACCGGAGGAGGTTTGTTATTTCCTCAACGTTATTAAAGTTCGATCCAACTGGGAAAACAGGGATGTCGTATGGACGTTACCTGATCCGGCCAATTTTAGGAAAAAGATTATCGATGCCGAATTGGAAGCGGAGAAATTACTCAAGAAGAAGAAGGGCAACAGTGCCCCTCAAAAAACAAAACTTTTTTAAACCAATTCAATCATAAGTTATGGCAAGTATCAGACAGTTAAAGAAGGAGATAGAGTTCATATCTTCACAGATGATCGGTGATTGCATCGATTTTGTTCAGACCTTCAATGGCAAAGAGATCGAAGCAATGGCAGTGATTGATGAAATCGTTCTCCTGCACAACAGCACAATCGACAAAATCAACAATCCGGATGGTAAAGATAACCCCAAACTGGTCAAAGGGTTTTATCTGAAACTAAAACAAGATTATGTCAATGGTGTCAATGACGCCTACAAAAAACTGGAAGGCATGGTAAAGTAAAAATAGAAAAGGATGAGCTCGCTCATCCTTTTCTATTTATTTCACACTGACCATCTTATACTTGCTGTTAATAGTCTTAACCGCATCCTGCAAGGTATTGTCTATGGTACTGATGATGCTGTAAAAGCCCTCTTCCCCAATGATATTTCTGGCAATGTATGCCATCAATTGGGTCTCAATAATCTTGCCTGAGGTTTTAATGCCAGATTCATCGTTGGCAACTCCGTTTTTGACAGCATATTGTAAAAACTCACCCAGGATGGTACGTTTTCGCAGCAGGTCTGAGAATTCAGCGCCGGTCTTAAGTTTAGACAATTCTGCGCGGTGCCTGTCTGCATAGTCGAAAGCATATTGGTAAACCAGTCCCTTCTGCATGATTTTAAAGAGATAGGTAGAGTTCCCTGAAGTGTCGGCCGGAACAAAGATGTCGGGCATGATCCCACCTCCGCCATAGACGACCCTTTTCAGACGGGTGAAATACCTGGCCGTGTCGGCCATATGGATGCTGTCTTTTTGTTCCATTTCCCCATGGACAAAGCGCCTGGTAAGATCCGCATAATAATCATCCGTTCCTTTCTTGTAAGACTTTTGTATGCATCTTCCCGAAGGGGTATAATACCTGGCTACCGTTAGCCGAATGGCAGAACCATCATAAAACGGGATCTGCTCCTGGACCAGTCCTTTACCAAAAGTCCGTCTGCCAATAATCGTTCCCCGGTCGTTGTCCTGAACAGCTCCTGCAAAGATCTCACTGGCCGATGCCGAATATTCATCGACAAGTATCACCACTCTCTTTCCAAAGAACTTTCCGCGGTTCCCGGCATCAAATTCCCTTTTAGGTTGCGTTCTGCCTGTGGTATAGACAATGAGTTCCCCCTTGTCCAGGAATTCGCTCACCATACGTGTAACCGCGCTTAAATAGCCTCCTGGATTGCCCCGAAGGTCGATGATGACCTGGTCGGCCCCACCACTCTCCAGTTTGGCCATAGCGCCCATGAACTCTTCGTAAGTGCGCTCTGCAAAACGACCAATTTTCACATACCCGGTCTTGTTGTCGAGCAGGTAAGAGACATCAACGCTGTTAATTGGAATATCCCCCCTGGTAATGTCGAAACTCAGCAAACCGGGTAATCCTTTGCGCAAGATACTTACATTAACTTTGGTGCCTTTGGGGCCACGCAGTTTCCTGAACACAAGTTCGTTTTTAATATTCTTGCCTACCATGGTTGAATCCCCAACCTTGACAATCCTGTCACCGGCCCGGATGCCCAATTTCTGTGAGGGCCCTCCAGATATCACATCAATCACCATCACAGTATCATTCTGAATGGAGAACTGAACACCGATTCCGCCAAAATTACCGGTCATTTCTTCAGTTATTCCCTGCAAATCTTTGGCGGGGATATAAGTAGTATGCGGATCCAACTGCTTGAGCATCTCAGGAATCGCATCTTCAACGATTTTCTTTGAATCTACCGCATCAACATAATTCCCTTCAATTAATTTCATGACCACATCCAACTTACTGTTGGTACTAAGCTGGGTTGGTACAAGGGCGCCAATTTTTCTGTTTTGCAATTTTATCCCCAACCAGACACCGAATATGAGCGTTACCGCCAAAAAAACCGGCATCCAGGTAGATAACCTTTTGTTGTTGTTTTCCATCTAACGAATTGTATACTTGAATTTTAATATTATCAAAATTTGTTTTAAATACCTAGGGTTGCGCTTCGCTCCACCCCGGGTTACAATATTGGTCATCCCTGACGGGATTACATCGCCCGGAGGTTTCTGACATCCGCACATTTCCCAAAAACATTCATTCAATTTTCCCATTGGCCCTTCGACCCTTCTCCCCTTCGACCCTTCGACAGGCTCAGGGACCGGCGGTTTTGTTAGACTTAGGCGTATGGCCCTTCGACAGGCTCAGGGAGCGATCTCATCTTCCCATTTTCCCATCTTCTCAGCGCTCATCCTCCCATCTTCTCATCGTCCCAGTCATCCTAGTCGTCCCAGTCGTCCCCTTCACCTATTAATCTGCACCACTTCAATCTTCGCCCGTTCCAGCAGTTCAATCCCGTCGTTCATGTGGTAATTCTCAGAAAAGACAACCCGCACAATCCCAGCCTGGATAATTAACTTGGCACACTCTATGCACGGGGATGAGGTAACATATAAAGTTGCTCCATCGCTGCTGTTGTGCGATTTGGCCACCTTTGTTATGGCATTAGCCTCTGCATGAAGCACATAGGGTTTAGTCTTGTTGTTTTCGTCCTCACAGATATTCTCAAATCCGGAGGGAGTACCATTGTACCCATCCGAGATGATCATTTTGTTCTTTATCAGCAAGGCGCCTACCTGCCTGCGTATGCAATAGGAATTTTCGGCCCATACGGCTGCCATCCGGAGATAGCGCTCATCGAGCTTCAATTGTTTATCGTCAGAATTCTTATGCATCGGTGTTATGTGATTTTAAAATCTGGATTTTGGGGTGATTAATGGTAGAGACGCAAGGCATTGCGTCTATTTCAGATCATTGCGAATATTTCAGACGCAATGCCTTGCGTCTCTACAGCATACCCCAAATCCTAAATTATCTGTTCCTTTTTCCCAATTTCTGTGGATCGACATACATATCCCTGGAGAACTGCATCAAATCCTTCCTGGCGATAAGAGACCTTGAATTGGCCATGCTACTTGGAGCTGTAAGTCGTTGTGATTTCAATCCTTTGATGTTGTCCAGCACTGCTTTTAAGAGCGTCTCATTTTCATCGCCCAGTTGAAGCATGTTGCCAATATCCTCTTTCAGTGTTATATCGGGAGCCAATCCGGTTACGAAATCGGATACGCCCAATGAATTGGCATATTTGGCCACAATCGGCTGCATGGCATATTTGTGGGTGGTAACCAGGTTGTTGTTTGCATCATAATCCTTCAGCGTCAATGAGGCAACATATTTCCCGTAAGTATTGGTACCGATTGATTTGACATTCATGTAAGGCTTAAGGCCATTGATCAGCAATTCGCTGGCCGAAGCGGTTTCTCCCGAAACAATGAAATAAACATCTTTCAGGTTTAAGGTATTGATGGCAGTTGTTTTTATTTTATCGGTGAAATTGCTGTCAAAAAAGCTCGCTCCATAGGTAGTTGTTATATATGGGGTCAGGATTCCATTGTAAACACTCTTGGTAAACAACGTCGCGGTATTGGTGGTATAAATCATGCTGGCCAGGTAGATGGCAGTCTGAACCTAACCTCCCCCATTGTAACGAAGGTCAAGAATTAGTTTGGAAACGCCGGCCGCTTTGAATTGCTGAAAAACGGTGTTCAGTTCCAGGTCAAAATCTGAAGTGAAGCCATTGTATACCAGATAACCGACTTTGCTTCCGTTCACATCTATCACTTTACTCAGAAATACCGGATCTTCCTGTAATTGTACAGCTGTCATGGATGCCGTTTTGCCGGTTGGTGTGATAACGCCACCGACAATCTTGGCAAAGGTGAGTGTAAAGGATTCCTTGTTAATCAGGTTGGCCGTGTAGTTGGCGTCCGTCAATTGGACCCCGTCAACCTTCGCGAAAATATCCCCGCGCTTAACACCGGCAAGGTCGGCTGGTGAGCCCTTTAGCACATAACGCACAACGCCTATGATATCAGATGAGGTACTGTTAAGGTAATATAGCTGGAAATCATAACCCATGGTTTTGGATATTCCGGCAATCCAGTTGTCAATAATGGTGTAATCGCTTACAATAAAGGACCACTTGTCAACAACCTTGTATTGGTACAACAAATCGTTGAAAAGCTTTGACGGATCCGCAAATTTATTCAGATAAACGTTCAAACTGTCCTTGTTCCTTTTGTAATTGGAACTGGTCGTCGTAAGCATCTGGTAATAGGTATTGGTCAGATTGGGAACCTTGTCGTTCCACAAATAATAATCATGCATGCTTGACCAAACAAAGGTATTTACCTCCGAAGCATCGGGGATTACAACAGGCGGCGTCACAATCGGAGGATCGACCGGTGTAGGTACTAATGCCTCTTTTCTGCACTGGGTCAGCGTAGCCAATACTACTATTAAACCGAGCATTATGCCACTTATTCTAATTGTCTTCATTTGATTCAGTTTTTACTTGTACGACAAAAATACGATATTAAAGAAACTGCCGCTGCTGTTGACGAAAATTTTAATCACCGTTAAGGCAATTTCAGGATATTTAACTCAATTTTACTACAAATTTCGTGCCGTTGTAACTTTTGGCCAACTTAATCGTCTTATTCCCAAAAAGGATAACCTGACAATGACTGTTGCCGAATACAACCGGGCTGTTGACGACTGGGCGGATGCTTTGTATCGCTATACCCTGAAGAATCTCGGGCATGCCATGTCTGCACAGGACATTGTACAGGATTGTTACGAAAAGCTTTGGATCCACAGGGAACAGGTCGATCCACTTAAAGTAAAATCATGGCTCTTTACCACCGCACACCACACCATGATCGACAATATCCGGAAACGGAAAAACGAGACGTTGGTCGAATCAAAAAAATTGCCTGACAGGGAAGAAGAGCAAGGTTACAGCGATTTGCAGGAGTTGATGCACCAGGTGGTTGACAAACTCTCTGATGTTCAAAAATCAGTCCTCCTCCTCCGCGATTACGAAGGATATTCCTACCGGGAAATCGGTGAAATCACCAGGCTCTCCGAAGCCCAGGTGAAGGTATACATCTACCGGGCCAGGATTTTCCTGAAAGATTACATTGGTACCATTGACGCACTCCTATGATGATAAACAGGAACAATTACGAAAGCTGGTTCCTCGATGATCTCGAGGGAAATCTCAATCAGGAGCAAATGGAGATGGTACGTCTCTTTAAAATTGAGCATCCCGATCTGGCCGGGGAGGCAGAAGGATTTTCGCCATTCCTGAAGGCAGATTCAGATTTGGTTTACCCAGCCAAGCATCTTCTCAAAAAAGTGGCGTATGATGATCCGGTTCATTTTGAACAATCTGCCATCGCTGTCATGGAGGGCGACATGAGCGAAGAAGAGCTTAGTCAATTTCATACCTGGATTGACAAAAATCCGGAACGGAAAAAGATTGTGCTAGAATTTGAACAGTGCAGACTCATTCCTGACAAGAAGATAATCTTTCCAGGCAAGAACCGACTGAAGAAAAAGACGATACGGATGTCCGGATGGAAGCAGGCGGCAGCTGTAGCCGCTATCACTTTGCTGGTACTTCTCACTTTCCTTCCATCGTCAAGGAAAAACCACCCAGCGCCGGCCCAAACTGCGCAAACACAACTCCCAGAAAGGAACACCATTGTTCCAAAAGCAGAAGTTGCCGGCAACATATCCCTTCCGCCGCGGCATGAAAAAGAACAAAAGAAGGTGCTGGTATTTTCAAAAAGGGTATTGAAAAAACAAGATATAAGGGTTGAAGAGCTGGTAACGCCGAAACCCAGGTATGCTGAAACCATCCCAATGATGGAACCGAAATCCAATTTGCCGGAGCTACCTGCCCCTGTTTTTGTAGACCTCACGCCGGTTATAGAGCAAAAGCAATTGTATGCGGCCTCCATGGAGATACCAATGACGGAATACCTTAAAGACAAGTATCAGGAGTTGAAAACCAACGATCCCTCAGAGTTTATCACCCGCGAGGAGTTTACCATAGCCGGATTGCACCTCTTCTCCAGACTGCCTGGGAAACGCCTGACAGGTAGAAAAGGGAGCGATGGCCGACTAAAGACGATCTCGTTTAACACCCAACTGCTGGCTTTTTCCATTCCTGTGAACAGGTAGCTGTAACTTTTTGAGGAGGGAGGACGTCTTAGGGGAAAAGGAGGACGGGGACGACGGGGACGACTAGGACGACTGAGAAGACTGGGACGAAGGGGACGACTAGGACGATGCACCCGGTCCCCGAGCGGAGTGGTCCCCGAGCGGAGCCGAGGGGTCGAGGGGCAAAGGGGCAAAGGGTAAACATTAAATACATTTTAAATATTATAATTCTATGAAAACAATTTCTCTATTACTTATTCTAGCCCTGGCATTCGGGGTGAATTCACGGGGCGCACAGGATACGGTTCGGGTCAATGTACTTGGCAAAAATATGGTAACTGTCGTGGAAAGCGGATCCAGAACCGATGTGAAGATTGGCGACAGTACCGTCAAGATCACCGAAGGGGCAGGCGACTCGGTGAAGATCCGCGTGGGACGCAAAACGATGGTGGTTACCGAAGGCAAACATGGCGCCAAGGTTGACTTTGACCAATTGGACGACCAGGGGTTCAAGAAATGGACAGGCCATGCACCCAAATTCAAAGGGCACTGGTCATATCTTGAGATGGGGGTAAATACATTTGCAAATGTTGATTATGCAGGATATACCATCCCCGGCACCTCCTCTTACCGTGGCTCAAACTACCTCGACATCAACCACAACAAATCGCTGGAGGTAAACATCAACCTGCTGAAATACAGCATCGGACTTCAAAAAAACCACAGAGACATCGGCCTGGTAACCGGGTTAGGGCTGAATTTCAACGACTACCGCTTCAGCAATCCTTTCACTATCAGAAATCAAGATGGATATATCGTTCCAATTCCCATCAGTGACCCAAATCTTCAGAAATCTAAATTGTCGACCGGATACCTGACAGTTCCGCTACTATTGGAATTTCATGTACCAAACGGTTCAGGCCTGTGGATTTCAATGGGTGTCATTGGTGGACTGAAAATGGGATCGCACACCAAAGTAGAGATCAACGGCACCAAAAACAAGGACCACAACGACTTCAACATCAGCCCTTTCAGGGGAGGCTCTACCGTAAGGCTGGGTTACAAGGGATTCAATATTTACGGGACCTACTACTTTACACCTTTCTTCAAAGATGGCAGGGGACCGGTGATGGACCCGATCACCATCGGGATCGGGTTGCTAAACTGGTAGAAATACAAAGGAGGCTGCAGGAAA